>WLCQ01000180.1 GCA_009705225.1 Actinomycetota bacterium
AGCGATGTGAATACGAACGAGCCCGGATCGATCTGCTCGCCGTGGATCTCCATGGGAACCATCGCGATCCGGCGTGACAACTGCACCGGGGAGTCGTAGCGCAGCAGTTCGTCGATGGCCACGGTGTCGTCGGCATCACCATCGCGCCAACGCTCGAGTTGGTCGCGGTTCTGCAGCAGCGCCCAGGTGCCATTGCCGATGAGGTTCACCGTTGTCTCATGGCCGGCGATGTAGAGCAGCGTGACCTGTTCGAGCAGTTCGGCATCG
This sequence comes from Actinomycetota bacterium, assembly GCA_009705225.1. Classification (GTDB taxonomy): domain Bacteria; phylum Actinomycetota; class Acidimicrobiia; order Acidimicrobiales; family Acidimicrobilacustridaceae; genus Acidimicrobilacustris. The sequence continues at coordinate 268 of WLCQ01000180.1, forward strand.
CTCATCTTGTCGCCGTCGGCCTCGGCACGGATCATGGCGGTGAGCAGATCATCGGCAGGATTGTCACGCTTCCAGTCGATGACACCCCTGAGGTGCTCGCGCATCTTCGAGCCGGCAATGAGCGCAGCGCGGGTTTCGTCCTCGCTGATGGTGAAGTCGAGGATGCGTACCAACGTGTGCGACCACTCACGAACCTGCTCGCGATGTTCCGTGGGCATCCCGAGCATCTCGGAGATGACAGTGAACGGAAGTGGGAAGGCGAGGTCGGGGACCAGATCCATCGACCCCTTGGCCTCAACTGCGTCGAGATGTTCGTTGACGACCCGTTCGATCATGGGCTGGAGCTCACCGATGCGACGAGGCGTGAACACCGAGCTCACCAGCTTGCGCAGGCGCGTGTGATCGGGAGGATCGATGTTGAGAATGGCGAGACGTTCGCGTCCCTTGGACTCCGGCGCCACCTCATCGATGAGCGCCTCGCGAAGCTTCTCGCGCTCAGGGTCGAGCGATGTCGCGTTGGCCACATCCACGCTGGTGGAGGTGTTGCGCAGCAGCGCCATCGAGTCAGCGTGTTCGAACAGCATCCAGGGCCCGAATGGCAGCTTCTGGATGGGTTCGGTCTCGCGCTGCTCACGCAGATGCGGATAGGGGTTGGCGGCGAAACCCGGTTCGAAGGGATTGAACATGAGAGGTGTCTACCGGCCTTCGCTGGAAGTCGTGGATCAGTGCGGGAGTTCGCGGAACGGCGTGGTGCGATCGTTGCTGGGTTCGCGAGGGAGGCCGAGCACGCGCTCGCCGACGATGTTGCGCTGCACATCCTCGGTGCCACCACCGATTCGCGCCATCCACTGCCCGGTGAACACCATCGACTGCCAATAGCCCTCGTCGGGTGCGTCATCGCCCCACAACATGCCCTCGGCGCCCATGATCTCCTCGACGAGATCGCCCTGAAAGGCAAGACGGTTGGATACGGCGATCTTGGCCACGGAGACCTCGGGGCCGGGAGCCTCGCCGCGAGATGCCGCAGTGCGCATGCGATAGCCGGTGAACCGGCTGATCTCGTAGCTGATGTAGAGCTCCATGAGCTTCTGACGCATCACGAGGTCGTCGGTGACACCAAAGCGGCGGGCCAGCTCGAGAATGTTGCTGAAGTTCATGCCGTGACCGGAACCGATATCGGCCCGTTCGCTGGTGAGTGTGGTCATGGCAACACCCCAACCACCGTTGACCTCACCGAGCACGTTGGCGACCGGGATGCGCACCTCTTCGAGGAACACCTCGTTGAACTCCGCGCCGCCCGTGGCCTGCTTGAGCGGGCGAACTTCGATACCCGGCGAACGCATGTCGACCAGGAAGTACGTGATGCCGCGGTGCTTGGGCGCATCGAAGTCGGTGCGGGCCAGCAACATGCCCCAGTCCGAGACATGCGCGGACGAGGTCCAGACCTTCTGCCCGGTGACGACCCATTCGTCGCCGTCGAGTTCGGCCTTGGTGCGCAGACCAGCAAGATCAGAGCCAGCATTGGGCTCCGAGAACAACTGACACCACACCTGCTCACCGCGAAGGATCGACGGAAGGAAGGCCTGCTTCTGCTCCTCGGTGCCGTGCACGATGATCGAAGGGCCGACCATGCCGATGGCCTGGGCGAACATGCCCGGCGCCACATCGAAATGGGACTCCTCTTCGAGGAAGATTCCCTGCAGCAGACCGCTGAGTGCGCGGCCTCCGTAGGCGATCGGCCATGTGAGACCGGCCCACCCGGCCTCAGCCTTGGTGCGCTGCCAGTCACGACAGGCCTGCACATGGGCGAGTTCGTCCTCGGCCATCGTGCTCATGGTGAGCGTCATCTTGTCGGCCGACTTCTCCGACGCATGCTGCGACAGGAATGCACGGCACTCGGCGCGCCATGCGGCTTCCTCTGCTGTTTCCTCGAAATCCATCTCGGCCCCCTCAGTGCTGACGAACGGGCTTCATCTTGTCCACTTCGGGGTCACCGGGCCAAACGCAGCGGCAACTGACGTCAGCGACCGCTCCAGTTGGGGTCGCGACGCTCGAAGAAGGCCATGACCCCTTCACGGGTGTCCTCCGCCGAATGAATGACCGCTTCGGAAGTGACGGTCTCGTTCCAGCCGACGGCCTCACCATCAGCGGCGATGGCCTCGAGGAACCGCATGGTCTCGCGGACCGCCACCGGACCATTGCGACAGATGCGTTGGGCCAGCGCGACGGCAGCATCAAGCGCTCCCCCGGCCTCGGTCACCAGATTCACGAGCCCGAGACGCTCGGCCCGCTCCACGTCGATGGGATCGCCGGTGAGCAACAGTTCGCGGGCCACGTTGAGCGGCAGGGCCTTCGGTGCGCGGAAAAGTCCGCCGCAGATCGGCACGAGGCTGCGTTGTACCTCGGGGAGTCCGAACTGGGCAGTGGTTGAAGCCACAATGAGGTCACAGGCCATGGCCACCTCGAACCCACCGCCGAGTGCCATTCCCTCAACCGCAGCGATGAGCGGCTTGGTGCGACTGCGGCGGATGATCCCGTACTGCCCACCTCGTTCGGTGGAGTGCACACCGGCGCGCAGGTCGGTCCCGGCGCAGAACACCGAGGTGGTGCCGGTGATGACACCGGCCCACAGTTCATTGTCATCGGCCAGACGGTCGAGGGCTTCGCTGATGCCCTCGGCCATGTCGACGTCGATGGCGTTTCGTTTCGCTTCGCGCTCGAGACGCACGACCAGCACGCGGTCATGCACTTCGGTGAAGACAGTCTCGGACATGGTGAACCCCTCAGTTGCGTCGACGGTGATCGATCAGTGCTTGATCATCACATGCTTGAGTTCGGTGTACTCCTCGATGGCGTAGCGCGACATGTCCTTGCCGTACCCGCTGTTCTTGAAGCCACCATGGGGCATCTCGGAGATGATCGGGATGTGGTTGTTGACCCACACCGTGCCGAACATCATCGAGCGCGACATGCGCATGGCGCGACCGACATCGCTGGTCCAAACCGACGCGGCGAGGCCGTAGTCGACATCATTCGCCCAAGCGAGTGCCTGCGCATCATCGGCGAATCGCTGCACGCTGATGACCGGACCGAAGACCTCACGCTGCACCAGTTCGGAATCCTGGGCCGGCGCCGCAACGACAGTGGGCGAATAGAAATAGCCGGGACGATCGAGCGTGGTCCCACCAGTCACAAGCGTTGCGCCGCCGTCGATGGCCCGCGACACCATGCCCGCCACCCGGGCCTGCTGGTCAGCGGAGATGACCGGCCCCACATTGGTGGCCTCATCCTCGGGTGACCCGGTGATGAGCGCGGAGACTGCAGCTTCGAGACCGCTCACCAACGCGTCGTAGATCTTCGGACCGGCAATGACACGACACGGGGCCGTGCAGTCCTGACCGGAGTTGTAATAGGCGGTCTCGGCCAGACAGGCGATGACAGCTTCAACATCGGCATCGTCGAACACCACGACCGGAGCCTTGCCGCCGAGTTCGAGATGCACCCGCTTGAGCGTGTCGGCCGCGTTGCGGGCGATGAGCTTGCCGGTGTTGACATCGCCGGTGAGCGAGAGCATGGCAATGCCGGGATGACGCACGATGGCATCGCCCGCGGTCTCGCCCTGACCGGTGACCACATTGAACACGCCCGCCGGAAGGATGCCCTCGGTGAGTTCGGCCAGACGCAGGGCGCTCAGCGGCGTGAGCTCGGAGGGCTTGAGGATGAAAGTGTTGCCGGCAGCCAGCGCGGGGCCGAACTTCCAGACCGCCATGTTGAGCGGATAGTTCCACGGGGCGATGCCGGCCACGACGCCGAGCGGATCGCGGCGCAGCATCGAGGTGTGATCCTCCATGTACTCACCAGCCGCTTGGGTCTCCATGGTGCGGGCCGCACCGGCGAAGAACCGCAGGTTGTCGACAGTGAGGTCGAACTCGAAATCGATGATGGAGAGCGGCTTGCCCACATTGGCCATCTCGATGGACTTGAGCTCATCGAGATGGTCGTCGATGCGATCAGCAAGGGCCAGCAGAGCCTCGGATCGGACTCG
>WLCQ01000181.1 GCA_009705225.1 Actinomycetota bacterium
AACCGCGACACACCACGAGCTCGTCACGCAGGACACAGAACTCAGAAAGTCGGAACTTGTTCCGGCATTGGGGCTCGGCACAGGTGTCATCGTGTCAATCGCCGCATCAGCGGGCGTCGACATCACAAGAGAGCCCGCTACCAACGCTGCAACGCCAACAAAGCCAACAAACCACCTGCGAACCATCCGAAACCTCCAGCGAACATTCGACCGGCGTAGCCCGAACGATTGACAGACGTTAGTGAGTTTCCCCGGGGTTCATGTGTCCCAGCCGATGACCTCGGGGTCCGAGCAGGGGAGCACCGCTAGGGTTTCGTAGGTGCAGGGTTCCACACGAAAAGCCCCGGGTTTGTTAGAGCAGAAGCGCAACGCGTTCTGGCGGGAGTACGGGTACCACCACGGACACGAGCGAGTCCGGAATCTTCCCTCGGTCTTCGCTATCGAGTCGACCAACCTCTGCAACCTCCGATGCGTCATGTGCCCACGGGGAGAGCCCGATGTCATGGAGCGGTCCCTGGGCCTCCTCGATGACGAAGTGCTCGATCGAGTCCTGGAGGAGGCCCGGTTCTTCGGCGACCCGTGCTGGTTCCATTGGTTCGGCGAGCCACTGTTGCACCCGCGCATTTTCGACCAGATCGAACGAGCCAAGTCGCAAGGCGTTCCAAATTTGGGGATCTCCACGAACGGGACACTGCTCGATTCCAACCGACGTGAGGCGATCCTCGACTCACCACTCGACACACTCCTGATCGCCATCGACGGCACGACGAAGGAGGTGTACGAGCGCGTTCGCCTCAGCGCCCGTCACAGTTTCGAGGAGGTCGTCGAGAATGCACAGGCCTTCCTGTCCGCGAGACAGGCGCGGGGCAGCACTCGCCCCCACACAATCCTGTCGATCATCGTCATGGATGAGACCGAGGCACAACTCGCTGAGTTCCAACGATTCTGGACCCAAGCGGGCGCGGATGAAGTGGTGTTCAAGTCCTTCGTCAACTGGGCGAACCAGGTCAACGGTCTCGACGAACTGACGATCACCGTGAAGCCGTCCCGCTCCAGCCCCGCACGGGCGAACCCCTGCCGTTACCTGTGGGAGAGCGTCGTCATCGCTTGGAACGGTCTGGTTGTGCCGTGTTGCTACGACTACGACGCCAAGGAGGTCCTGGGTGACCTCAAGGTCCAGTCCCTCGCGGAGATCTGGAACGGAGAGCCGATTCGACGTCTCCGACGCGACGAGGCAGCGGGTTGCAACAACTCGAGTCTGTGCGCCGGGTGCGACCAGGCCCCAGGCATCCCTCGCCAGCGCCTGTGGCCCATCCGTCGTTGAGTTGAATCGCTCTAGTCGATGAACGGCGGAAAGGGTGTCGAAGGCGCAGGAACGGAATACATCTCCCGAATCGTTGAGATCGGCAGATGAATCATCGATAGGTGATCGGCGGTCGAGAAATCTCCCGAACAGTTCGAACCGCGCTCGAACCCCTCGAAGAGGAGCTCGGTGGAACCTTCCCTCGTGAGGATCCCATCCTTGGCATCGAAGTCGAACTTGCCCGAGCTGATTCCGACTTCGTAGGACGCCATCGATGTGAGAAAGACCATCCAATGCTCCTCGGAATCGTTCATCGCCAGTTGCATCGCTGATAGGGCAACTTCCTCGGGACCGGTCGCACCAAACCCGGCGATGAGATGCGTCATGTCATGGGCGACGAAAAAGGCCGGGATTGAGACACCTTCGCCCGGGAACTGGAATTTGTGCTCCATGTAGAACTCGACGTATTCACGGCCCAGCGTGCCCCGAGGCAGTTCGACCATCTTCCTGAGCATCATCGCCAGTTCGGGATCCACTGCTCCGATCTGCTCGAACCGTTCGAGAAGCACGGCCTCGCTGAGTTTCGTCGTCGAAGCAGCCCAAGCGACGAAGAAGTGCTGTGCTGCTTCCGCACGCGATTTCTCGACGAGATCGCGAGCGAGTTCAAGACCTGTGTCGTCGGGCTCTCCGATTGCAGCCGCGAACGCATCGACCCGGGCTACCTGTGCGTCGGTGAGGGGATGACGGCACAGTTCGAGCAGAACGAGGAACATGCGCAGACGTCGATGGACGATCGCGTCGGAACGGAAGACTGCGGCCTCCTCGATGGTCATCGGCTCGAGCGCGCTGACGTCGAGGTCAGGACGATGCCAGATGTTGTGCACCACAAGTTCGAGGACACGGCGCTACTTGGCAGTTCCACCATCGCCAATGTTGATCGCTGTTGCCTAGAGCCGCGCCGCTGGTTCGACGAGATCCGATCTGCTGTTGAGTGTCAACGTCATGGCGGCGAACTGTACTTCGGCGTCGATACACCGTCTCGGGGTCGTCTCCCCGCCGGCAGGGGAGCTTCAACTGAGAATCCATGCGCCCGCTAGTCGTGTTCGAACCGCTCAGATGGACATGAGTTCCCGAAATCTTCGTCAACCGAACGCGAAGCAAACCAATCAGTCAGGAACGATTGCCTGACGAAGGTGCACCGGTTCGGCCGCCCGTCGGCGCTTCGAAACCCTGATGTTGAGCATCTCGACAAGCACCGCGAATGCGATCGCCGAATAGATGTAGCCCTTTGGAATCTTCTGTCCGAGTCCCTCGGCGATGAGCGTGACGCCGATCAACAGGAGGAACGACAGAGCAAGCATCTTCACTGTCGGGTGATTGTTCACGAATGTGTAGATGGAACGCGAGGCGAAGAGCATGACGATCACCGACATGAGTACCGCCGCCACCATCACCCCCACATAGGGCGTCATTCCGACTGCGGTGATTACTGAATCGATCGAGAACACCGCATCGAGAAGGAGCACCTGTCCGATCACCGACAGGAACGTGGGAGCAACCTTGTCGCTCGCGTGATGTTCAGTGCCTTCGAGTTTGCTGTGGATCTCCTTCGTCGCTTTGTAGATCAGGAAAAACCCGCCGGCGAGCAGGATCAGATCCTTGCCGGAGAAGGACAGATCAAACACCTCGAACAATTCGGTCTTCAGGCTGATGACCCAACCCACGGCCAGAAGTAGCACCACTCTCATGGCCCCGGCAGCAAGAAGACCGGTGCGCCGTGCCCGATCCTGCTGGTCTTCGGGGAGTTTCGACGCAAGGATCGAGATGAAGATGACATTGTCGACGCCCAGCACGACCTCGAGCAGCATCAAGGCTGCAAGAGCGCTCCAGATCTCGGGGTTCGTTATCCAATCCATTGTCGAATCGTATGTGGCCTGGTCCCCCGGCCGAGTGGACCACTAACTACCCTTCCCCATGTCTTCCGGGCCGTCGCGCCGAGTTTCACGCCAGGTTCCACTCACATCCCCGCCCTCGTGGGGATGGCGCATAATTCAAAACCCGCAGGTCAACGCGTTTACAGGAGTAGATGGTGAAACGCGTTTCGGTCAAGAGTGAAACGCGGCCCCATCGAGCCGCACTGGCCTGAGATCTCGCCGCGGGTTTCGCCGGTAAACGCAGAGGTATTCCGACCCGCCGAAATTGGTCGTCGTATCAGACTGTTGCCGAACCGCCGAACCGATCGTTGAGTTGCCGAAGCGCTCTTTCGGAAAGTTCCTCTTCTGGGTAGTAGCGGTCGAAGATGGCAATAGCGCCATCGACATCCTTAATGGCGCAGGCGTCAAGTAAACAATCAATGTCTTGGGAATCGCGTCGTCCGCGTGCAGCCAATAGCTTCATCGCGAGAAGTAGCCGAGCGCCTGCCACTCGGATGGCAACACCATCCCGAACATCGAAATTGATCCAGTCCTCGGCGGTATCGAAGTGGGAGGCGAACTGCTTGACCTGGTCGTTCAACCAGTTTTCCGGCCAACCATTTCGGTAGGCGATTGTTCGCGCTGCTTTCTCGACATCAGGGTTTGCTCCGTACATCGCGTCAACGTCGGTCGTCGTGGTTTCTCGATCGAATGCCACTGAAATGGCGGCGCCACCTACCACCTTGACTTGGATCTGCGTTCCAGATCGAACCAATTCATCGGCAAGTTCCGTAAGTGCAGCGATGACTGCGTCTCGATCGAACGTGACGTCGATCAGACACTTCCGAGTTCACGTTGCGCGAGAAACACTCCCCGACGCCGAAAGGCTGGCGGCGTTTCGTCGGCAATGGTGGCACTCGCGTACGGGTCTGGAATCCACGGTTCCTCAAGCACGCGCTCGGTGGCATTCAGCCACTCCGGTAGCAACCCGCGAACTTCGAGGAAGTGCTCGAC
>WLCQ01000182.1 GCA_009705225.1 Actinomycetota bacterium
CGCACGCGAACCCCTGATCGACGAATCGCTTAGCCTGCTCGAGCATGCCGCCGACCTCGATGCGGATGTCGAACGTGGTGGGTACGAGCCCGAGGTCGCGACACAACTCGGGGTTGGCGCCCTGGATGCCCTGATACCCAGCCGCCTTTGCTCCTTCGAGAACCGCCCGCTCATCACCCACCGGCGCTGAACTCCATGCAGGCAGTAGCCATGTGCTGCCCATGTTGAGATCACGGCGCAATGTCGGGGTTGTGCTCATAGGAACCTCAGGCCTTCTCGACAACGACCGGAAGGGTCGCGTGACGACGGATGAAAATGCTCGGTCGCCGGGTGGGCGCGGAGTCGGGGTCGAATTCGATCGACGAGGTGGCGGCCAGCAGGCGTTCGAGCGCCAACCGGGTCTCCATCCGGGCCACCGGTGCACCGATGCAGAAATGCAGACCACGGCCGAATGCGAAGTGCGGGGCCGGGCGGGCTTCGAGATCAAAGGGTTCGAGGGAGTTCTCGGCGTTCGGCATCGGACAGTTCGCGGCGGCCCACATGAGCAGCACCCGACTGTGCGCCGGGATGGAGACGCCACCGAGTTCGGTGTCGGCCGGCGTGTACCGATAATGGAACTGGAACGGACCGTCATCGCGCAGGATGCGTTCGATGGCATTCGGGATCAGATAAGGCTCAGCACGTAGACGATTCTGGAGCTCCCGATCACGGGCAAGTGTCTCGATACAGGTGGCAATAAGGCTCGCCGTGGTTTCCGAACCGGCGGTGACGAACACGGTGAGCATTGCGCTCACCTCGTCACGATTCACCTCTCCCGCGTCGAGCTGATCAGCGAAGACTCCGAGCATGCCCCGTCGATCCTGCGGGGCGCGGGCCAACATCTCATCCATACGTTCATGCATGTGCACGGCAAGTTCGATCGCCGATGTGGCGGCCGCACCCATGCCATCGATCGTGGTCACACCATCGAGCAGAGCACCAGTACCGAGGGTGAACTCGATCACCTTCGCCGAGTCCTCGTCAGGCAGCCCCAGCAGGGCACAGACCGTGCGCGCCGGGACGACATCACTGAACGCGGAAACGATGTCGAGCCGACCGGCGGCGAGCACCAGTGCCAACTGCTCGTCGATGATGCGCGCGACCTCGGGTTCGAGTTCGGCGACTGCGGCCGGGCTCAGATGCGGCTGCACCAGGCGGCGATGCCAGGTGTGTTCGGGTGGATCCGCAGTCGAGAACACGTGGATCGGATCGCGGTAGCTGGAAATGCGATACGGCACGGGACAACCGTTGCCGTCGGCGTGGAGAAGGCTGACGATGTTCGAGGAGAAGTCCTCGGTGCGACCGACGGCCTCCTTGATCAACGCTGGGTCCGAAACGAGGAAGGAGTCCTGTCCCGGGATCTGCCAGATGGGGGCCTCGCGTCGGAGCACTTCGTGGAACGGGCGCGGGTCATCAAGGACGTCGGCGCGCAGCAATGTTCCTGGATCATTCAGATCGAATTCCATGTCGTCCCCCTTGCGTGGTCGGTGCCGGCTCAGGGCAGTTCGCCGCCCCAACGGGTGATCTCCGTGCGCAGCCAACCGTTCTCCCAGAAGCTCTCATCGCCGCCGTTGTCGAGCAGATGACGATGCGCGGCGGCCATCAATGCCCGTAGCCGAGAATCCTCGGGGTCGATCGTGGCGATTGCTTCGCCGAGGCGGATCGCAAGTACAGCATCGCCCCCAGCGAGCGCCGCTTCGGCCCGATCGAGCGCCGCAGCCGTGCCGGTGATCGCCAGGAGTTCGGCCAATGCAGCGGGCGCGCTGTCGGGGTAGAGCTCGGTGGTGGCCTGCAGCTTGAACCAGCCCACGTATTCCTCCCAGAACGTGCGCACAGCCCAGGAGACCTTGCCGTAGCCCTGCCCCACGCGCAGCTCGGGCGGTAGCTCGATCTCGCGCATCAACGTCCACATATCGGTCCCGGCGTTGAAGCCTTCAAGGGTGCGGTCATGGACGTACACAACTGCATCGTGGAGTCGCTCGAGCGAGGCTTCGATGAGATCCGCTCCCACGATGGGCTCGTGTCGTCCAGTGACCAGCATCTCGGGACGCAGTTCGCGCACCATGCGGTTGGTGGCGAGCTGCGGCTCGACGAAGCGATAGCGATCGCCGCGGATGGTGTTGACGTTGGGGAAATGCGGGAACAACGGGCCGAACAGGTTGCTCACCAGTGCCACACGATGCTCGGGCAGCCACACCACACAGCAGTCGGTGGTCTCCCCTACCGCGGCGAGCAGTTCGATGCGCAGACCATCGACCGTGAGCGCGAGACGATCTTCGAACAGGATGTCGGGCATGGGCTCGGACTGCTTCATGGAGACGCCCGGGTTCTCCTGATAGATGCGCTTGGCATCAGTTCCGAGCATGTCGAACCAGATGCCGGCGGTGCGCATGCGCACACCCTGGATGCGCTTGTCATCGGCCTGACATGCCGGGTTGTTGGCCTGAGCGATGTAGGTGGTGCCGGGTTCCTTGAAAAGGTCGACCCCGCCAACGTGATCGACATGGGCCTGGGTCGTGATGATGTTATGGGTGGGCCCGGGGCAGATGGCGTCGAACACCCGCTTGTGATGCGGCGCCTCGTACCCCATGCCGGTGTTGACGATGATGCGACCGTTGTCAGTGAGGATCATGTACGACGCTGAGTTGCCACCTGAGCGGTAGATGAGCCCGTCGATGATGGGGTACGCCGGATCGTCATAGACCGCGGTGAGCAATTCCTTGCCGGGACGGGTGTCGATGAGATGGTCGACCTGCTGCTGGATGTTCACTGGACCTCGATCCGTACGGGGAACCGATCGAGGTAGTCGCCGTAGCGCTCCCGGACCTGTTCTGGGGTGGTTGAAAAATCTCCGCGCAGGTCGTAGACGACACGGCCTTCCTTCCCGCGCGGATGTGCTGCTTGATAGGCACCGATCTCGGCCTTCGCCGAGTCGGTGAGTTCGATACCTGCCGCGTCGTAGATCCGCTGGAGCGTGCCAAGTTCGTCGGCCATGTACTCATGGAAGTACACGTCGACGACGCGGCCCTCGGGAAGGAGATGCCGATCGCGCAGTGAGGTGTCGAGCAGTCGTCCGATGCGGTCGGTCCAGTAGTCGCGGTACCACTCCGGGGCCGGCGTGCGATACGCCGTGCGCGCCCCGTAGGTGAGCATGGTGATGGTGGACTGCACAACCGCGACCGGATCGCGATGGGTGACCACGACGGTGGCATCGGGAAAGGTGGCCAGCAGCGGACCGATCTGCTCGAGATGCTGGGGCGACTTGAGCACCCAGCGCTCGCGGGGCCGATACCACTGCAGGATCTGCAGCACCTTCTTCATGTAGGCGTAATGCGGGGTCTGATCGGTGGCGAGGTAGTGGTCGCGCCACTGCGGCACCCGTGCCACCCATTCGAGGTTGTAGTTGGAGAAGTCCGGAGCCATGAGCTCGTTCTCCTCATGCACATGATCGGGTTCCATCGGATGCATCGCGGCGATGAACGGTGCACCGGACTTCATCGCCTCCCATTGCTGCTGACATCTGGTCCAACGGGGATCCACCCCGTCGGGACCGATCGATTCCCGGGGATCGGGAACCGGCTCATAGGACTCCCACAGCGGCAACGAGCGGAACCGCGTGTCCGAGGCGAGCAGATTGACCAGATTGGTGGTGCCCGAACGCGGAAGGCCGATGACGATGACCGGCTTCTCGATCGGTATGTCGAGGATCTCGGGATGCTGCTTCAGCAGATCCTCGATGCGCAGACGGGCTGACGCGTATTTGGTGCAGTCACCGAACATGAGCATGCGACCGAGACCGGTGCGGTCTGGATCGGCGTCGACCTCGGCCAACTGCAGACCGAGGCGCTCGCGGAAGTCGAGCGGACCGAAGTCGTCGAGGCCGGTGGCGGCCACGGCCGCTTCGAGCACGGCGTCGACGGTGAGTTCAGTGTGCTTGGACTCGCCGTAGTCGATGCCCATGCGTTGGATGTCGTTGAGCACCGGCGCACGCAGGTCGTCGATGCGGATCTCGTTCGTCATGGTGTGCTCACGCCACCAGATAGCCGCCGTCGACGGCGACCACCGAGCCGGTGGTGAACGCCGAGGCGGAACTCGACAGGAACAGCACAGCTGCAGCGACCTCCTCGGGTGTGCCCATGCGCGGCATCGCCGCCTTGCCGACCTCGGAGTCGAGCAGTTCGGGGAACGAC
>WLCQ01000183.1 GCA_009705225.1 Actinomycetota bacterium
ACGAAGGACATCGGATCGGGCACGATCTCGGTGCTGTAGACGAGCAGCGACTCGGGTGCATCGGGCGTGCCGATGTCGATGACATCCATGGTGGCCAGATGGAAATTCACGGGGAGCGGCCCGGTGATCTTGTACTGGAAGCGACGGAGACGATGGTCAATCGTGACGATGTCCTCGTGCACGGGAAGCCCCGAGGCCATGACGATGGTGCGAACGTCGCCGTCCATCGACACACCGGTGATGCCGGGGAACCATTCGACGATGCGCATGGGGTCGCGCAGGACCGCCCACACATCATCGGGGCTTCTGTTGATCCGTACCTGACTGCGACTGGTGGCCATCTGCTCCCTCTCTGTGACATTCGTAACCTTATTCCCAATTGGCAGGGGGTCTGTCAGTAGGGCATCTCGGGTCGGTCGCACTAGCGTTCGCAGCCGTGTCACGATCCGGCCAGCTCAACTCTCCGATCCATCGGTGGACCACCTCGCTCATCAACCGGACATGGGACCGGATCCGGGCTCATGGGGCGGTCAACTGGCAGCATCCGCTCGCCCGCAAGTACGGCTCGATGGGCGAGGGCAGCTATCAGGCCTTCCCACCCGGCGACTGCACCAACCCGCACGCCATCCACATCGGCCGCAACTGCTTCATCGGCGCTGGTGTCACCTTGGCAGTGGGAATGCCCACCGAGGTGTATGCCCCCGATCACGAACCAGTGATCGAGATCGGTGATCGCACCACGATCGGCAAGAACTGCTGGTTCGTGGCCCGGCACTCGATCGTGCTCGAACACGATGTCACCATCGCCCCGAACGTGTATTTCACCGATCACAACCACACCTACGCCGATCCATGGTTGCCGGTCGGTCAGCAGGTGCTGCAGGGAAAGCCCGTTCGCGTCGGCACCGGCACATGGATCGCCACCAACGCGGTGATCCTGCCCGGCACGACCATCGGGGCGAACTGCACGATCGCCGCTGGAGCGGTGGTGCGCGGCGATATTCCTGATCATTCGGTGGTCGGCGGAATCCCGGGTCGGGTGATCCGTCGCTGGACCCGTGAAGCGGGCTGGCAGCCGCCGTTCACCGAACCGGTCGTGGTGGTCGAGGGCTGGCCGGTGGGCGTGCCGCCGGAGGACTATGTGCCGCCGGAGAACGATGTGCCGCCGGAGAACTCGGTGCCGCCGGAGAACTCGGTGCCGCCGGAGAACTCGGTGCCGCCCGACCCGGCCTGATCAGCGAGTGTTCTTCTTGGCTCCGAAACTGCTGGCCAGCATCGGTCCGGAGAAGGCGTCTCCGACCGGAAGCCCGACCGCGTAGCGGTACAGCGCGGTGCGGAAGATTGCGCCGAGTGCGGCAAGAACGGTGAACACCACAGCCAGATAGATCAGCAGCAACGGGATCCCGACGACGGGGAGCACCGCGCTGAGCGCACCGAACACGAGCACGCCGGGCACGATGAGCAGAAGTCCGAGGAGACCGAAGCCGACCTGGGCGATGAGGTTCTCGCCCCACTTGGCCTTGATGAGCACGACGGAGCGCTTGACGGCGGCAAACGGTCCGACCCCTTCGATGATGATCACCGGCATCACGAGCCAGGTGGCGATGTTCCACGCGGCACCGATCAACCCCACGACCAGATCACCCAGGAATCCCGCTTTCTCCTGAATCGCGGAGAGTACGGCACCAACCGTGGCGTTGGTGGCGGTCCAACCGGTGATCGGGAGCAATCGGGAAAGCGCTTTGGAGAACGAACTGCTGAGAGTGGGGTTGCCGCCCTCGAGTCGCTCATTGGCCCCGGCGACAAGCGCGCCAGCGAACACCTGACTGATGACGGCGATGATGAGAAGGCCGATGATGAGCAGCAGGATCGCCGCCGGGTTGGCCTGCGTACTGGTCTCCCCGGTGACGGCATCGGTCGTGGTGCTGAGGGTGGAAGAGACCACCAGACCGAGAGCGGCGGCGATGACGCCACAGACCGCTGCTCCCATCACGGGGATGGCCATGAGCTCCTTATCGGCCTTGAGGACTCCCCAACTGGCACCGGCGAGCTGCTTGCTGTTCGCGAATCTTCCCATGGGCGCAGAGCCTAGGAACGCCTGAGGGACGGGTCCGGGATACGTCTATTGATTCAGGCATCTGTTGGTTCGGACGGGTGGTGCTTCAGGCGGGCGTTTGTTCAGACGGGGTCGATGTCGATGGTCTCGGCGGGTGCGCCATCGGGGATGAGCAGTGCGGCGAGTTCGGCGCAGAGACGGTCAAGCTGCTCGGCAGTGCGCTGGTACACGGTCATGCCCTCACCCACGGGATCGGCGATCTCGTCGCCACCGAGACCCGGAGGACGGTTGGGAAGTCGCAGGGCAGCCACCTCGGCGCACCATTCGCGCACGGTCTGACCCGGTCGACGGGGTCCGACCTTGCGACCCAGACGGACGACCTCGCCCATCACGAATGTGCGCTCTCGGGCAGTGGGATCGTGGTTAAGTGAGCCGGTGACGTGATCACGGGTCATACCCAGAACCAGATCGGCATCGGCGACGATCGGTGGGGTCAGGCGTCGACTCTCATGGCCGGAGAGGTCGATGCCGCGTCGGGCGAGGATCTCGACCGCATGATCGGTGGCGGGTCCTCCCCAACCGATGGTGCCAGCCGAATGCACGCGGGCATCCATCCCGCGTTGTTCGAGATGATGCGCGAGCAGACCCATCGCCATGGGCGATCGGCAGGTGTTCCCGGAGCAGACGATCAGGATTTCGATGATCTGATCCTAGGAGTTGGATACGCGGCCCCCGTTCGGCCACCAAGTTTCGATGCAAGCGGAGGCGGTAGCGTCTCGTGCTCATGGAAGCCTCCGTTGCGTCGAGCAGAGATCGATGACCGCGCTGATCATCGGTGACAGCGGCATCGCTCATGGCATCGCCCATGCGATCGCTGCCGGCACCCTTGCCCAGAACCGAGCGGTCGTGGCCCTCACCGATACCGACGTTCTCGATGATCCGGAACTCGCGGCCCGCGCCCTCGCATTGCTCATCGGTGATGAATCGGTCGAACTGGTGGTGTTCGCCCATCTCGATCCCACCGGGTTCGTGAGCGCAGCGCTCACCGACGTGACCGAACAAGCATGGGATCAGGCCTGTGAGCGGTCGCTGCGTCAGGCGTTCGTCGCCCTGCAGCAGGTGTATTCCCTCGTCGCCGACGGCACGCCGGTCGTGGTTGTTCTCCCCAATGTTGGTGCGGTCGGCGTCGCCGGTCTGGTTCCGTTGTGCAGCGCGGTCGAGGGCATCCGGGTGATGGCCAAGGCAGTGGCCCGGCGATGGGGCGCCCGGTCCATCACGGTCAACACCATCGAGGTCGATCTGGCCACGTTCATGCTCGGCGGCGCCGATGATCCCGAAGCGGCGGCCCTGCTTCCCAGGGTTCCGGTGCTCGGAGCGCCGGCCCTGCCTGTGGCGCCGATCCTCGACGATGTCATGGGCCTCATCGGGTTCTTCGCATCGCCTGCGGGTCAGGCTGTCACCGGGGCATTCCTCATGGCCGATCGGGGCACGGTGATGCTCCCATGAACACCCGGGTGCTCGAGGGTCAGGTGGTGCTCGTCACCGGCGCGGCCGCTGGTGTTGGTCGCGGCGTGGCAGTCGCCATGGCTCGCGCCGGAGCGGTGGTGGGCATCGGTGTTCGTCGTCCCGAAGCTGCCGCCGATGTGGCCGATGAGGTCCGCGACGCCGGTGGCACGCCGGTGTTGCTGCGCTGCGATGTCACCGATGCCATCGAGAGCGCCGACGCCATCGGGCAGCTCGTGGCCGAACATGGGCGGCTCGATGCGCTCGTGCACAACGCCGTGAGCAACCGCTCGAGTGAACCCACCGACTTCGAGAACGCCTCGCTCGAACTCTGGGAGGAGCACGCATCGGTCACGGTGCGGGCCACTTGGCGTCTCGCCGTGCAGGCCCATCCCCACCTGCGGGTCACGCAGGGGGCGTATCTCCTCATGACCTCGCCGGCGGGCATCGAGGGCTCGGCCCCGCTGCCCTTCTACAGCGCGGTGAAGGCCGCCCAACGCGGTTTCGTTCGAGCGCTGGCCCGCGAGTGGGGTCCTGACGGCATCCGCGTGAACAGCATCGCTCCGCTCGCCATCTCACCTGCGCTCGAGAATCTCAAGGCCACCGATCCCGAGCGAGTGGCTCGTATCGAAGGGCTCGTCCCCCTTG
>WLCQ01000184.1 GCA_009705225.1 Actinomycetota bacterium
GCTCTGGGGGTGGACACTGATGGCCTGCCCCAACAACCCCTCCCGCAGGTCCCCGCCGATCCGGCGGTCGGGCCACTGGCCGGCCTACGCGTCGTGGTCACTCGCCCCCGTCACCAGCGCTCCGCCCTGATCGACAGGCTGACCGCCCTGGGCGCCGAGGCCGTTTCGGTTCCCACTATCGACATCGTCGAGCCGCGTGATGAGGGTCAGGCGTTGGCCGTGGCGGTGGGCGAGTTGCAGAGATACGCGTGGGTGGCATTCACCTCGGCCAACGCGGTGTCGCGATTCTGCGGTTTCCTCCGCGACCCCCGGGATCTCGCCGGGGTGCGCATTGCGGCGATCGGCACGGCCACGGTGGCCGAGCTCGCCCGGCACGAACTCGTCGCCGATCTTGTGCCCGAACGTTTCATCGCCGAGTCGCTGCTCGAGGTGTTCCCGTTGCCTGATCCGCATGTGGGGGGCGATCGCGGAACACCCTCGGGTCGGGTGCTCATTCCTTCCGCCGAGGTAACCCGCGAGGTGCTCCCGAAGGGTCTGCGCGAGCTCGGCTGGAGCGTCGATGTCGTCACCGCCTACCGCACGGTTCCCGCTGTCATCTCGGCCGCCGAACGAGCTGAGGTCGCGTCAGCCGATGCAGTCACCTTCACTTCAGGTTCCACTGTTGATCAATGGGTGGCTGCGTTCGGAGTCGACACGGTGCCCCCGATCGTGGCCTGCATCGGCCCAGTCACCGCCGACGTCGCCCGTCGCCATGGATTCCGAATCACGGTCATCGCCGAGGTTCACACGGTCGACGGTCTTGTCGATGCACTCATCGCTCATCGGACGAAAGCAAATGTTTCGCCCGATGAAACTACGGCGTCAGGGTCTCGGACCGGTTCGGGCCAGCCACGCCCCAACTCTCGCATCGGCGCTCGCATTGGTCGGCGCAAGGGCCGTGCCTAGGCTGCACCCGATGACCTTCCCGCAACGTCGCCTCCGTCGCCTCCGGCGAACCCCTGCCCTTCGCCGCATGGTGGCCGAGACCCGCCTCTCGGTCGATGACCTCATCGCGCCATTGTTCGTGCGTGAGGGGATCGATACCCCGCAGCCGATCGCATCGATCCCCGGTGTCGTGCAGCACACGCTCGACTCACTACGCACCGAGGTTTCCCAACTTGTGGCGCTCGGAGTCCCCGGACTCATCCTCTTCGGAGTTCCCGCAGCCAAGGACGAGCGGGGATCCGGCGCCTGGGATCCCGATGGCATCGTGCAGGTGGCCCTTCGCCAGCTGCGTGATGACTTCGGCGACAGCATCGTGCTCATGGCTGATCTCTGCCTCGACGAATACACCTCGCATGGCCACTGCGGTCTGCTTGACGACAAAGGCAACGTCGACAACGACGCCACGCTCGAGCTTTACGGAGAGGTTGCGTTGGCCCAAGCAGAGGCGGGGGCCGACATCGTTGCCCCATCCGGGATGATGGATGGCGCCGTCATGGCCATCCGCGACGCGCTCGACGACGAGGATTTCGAACAGGTTTCGATCATGGCCTATGCCGCCAAATACGCGTCGGCGCTCTACGGTCCGTTCCGCGATGCGGTCGATGTTTCGATCGCCGGCGGTGGCGATCGCAAGGGCTATCAGCAGGACTACGCGAACGCGCGTGAAGCGCTCGAGGAGATCCGCCTCGACATCAGTGAGGGTGCCGACATCGTGATGGTGAAACCAGCGATGGCCTATCTCGACATCATCAGTCGGGCCCGGGCTGAGGTCGATATCCCGATGGCCGCCTATCACGTGTCTGGCGAGTACTCCATGGTCAAGGCCGCCGCGGAGCGCGGCTGGATCGACGGTGATGCCGTCGCACTCGAACATCTCACCGCCATCCGCCGAGCAGGTGCCGACATGATCCTCACCTACTTCGCCCACGACATCGCCGAGCTGCTGCAGTCATGAGCGAGCCGCTCCCCACCACGAACGCCGAGCTCTTTGCGCGTGGACAGAAGGTCATCCCCGGCGGCGTGAACTCGCCGGTTCGGGCGTTCCGTTCTGTCGGTGGCACGCCGTACTTCGTGGCCAGCGGCTCGGGGGCGCGCGTCACCGACGTTGAGGGTCGGGTCTTCATCGATCTCGTTCAGAGCTATGGCGCGATCATCGCCGGCCATGCCCACCCGCGAATCGTCGAGGCGATCCGCAACGCGGTGGGAGATGGCACATCGTTCGGAGCGCCCACGCCACGCGAGGTCCAACTGGCTGAGGCCATCTCCGAACGCGTCCCCTCCTGCGAAAAGGTGCGCATGGTCAACAGCGGCACCGAGGCCACGATGAGCGTTATCCGTGTGGCTCGCGGCGCCACCGGGCGCGCCAAGCTGCTCAAGTTCGCCGGCAACTATCACGGCCACAGCGACGGCCTGCTGGTCTCCGGCGGAACCGCAATGGCTTCATTGGGGATCCCCGCGTCTGCAGGTGTCACGGCCAACGCCATTGCCGACACCGTCGTCGCTCCGTACAACGTCGTACCTACTTTGGATGAATCCTTCGCGGCGGTCATCGTTGAACCATGCGCCGCCAACATGGGCCTTGTTCCCCCAGCGCCGGGCTTTCTCGAGGGGCTTCGGGCCGAATGTGATCGAGTGGGAGCGCTGCTCATCTTCGATGAGGTCATCACCGGATTCCGCGTTGCCCGTGGCGGCGCGCAGGCCCTGCTCGGTGTTCGTCCCGATCTCACCGCATTCGGAAAGATCATCGGCGGTGGCCTCCCCGTCGGTGCGTTCGGCGGTCGGGCAGAACTCATGGACAACCTGGCCCCGCTCGGCCCCGTGTACCAAGCAGGAACACTGTCGGGCAATCCTCTCGCCACTGCTGCTGGTCTGGCCGCGCTCGAGTTGCTCGACGACGATGCCTATGCGCTCATCACCTCACGGGCGGAGTGCCTTGCCGGTGCATTCGCCAATGCGTTCGCGGCAGCGGGTATCACCGTGCAGGTGCCGCGTTTCGCGTCGCTCGTCGGCCTCTTCTTCGGCGCTGACGCTCCCACGAATTATGAGTCGGCCTGCACCACGGACGAAGCACTGTATGCAGCGTTCTTCCATGCGCTTCTTGAACGCGATATCGCCATTGCTCCGGGTGCCTACGAAGTCATGTTCCCGGGCCTTGCGCACGACGACGCAACGCTCACTGCGATCGCCGATGCTGCGCATGCGGCCGCTTTGCGGGTCGCGCAACAGCTCTGAACTTCAGTTCCTGGCGCATCGCCTCCTGAACGCGAAAGGACCCCGCCTCGGCGGGGTCCTTCGAAGGTCGGCTGATTGAAGCCTGCGTGCTTCAGAATCAGCGGCGATCCTGAGGAATCGCTGCGATCAATTGCTTCCGACCGGCATGGTCCAGTTGGGCTCGATGGTCAGCTTGCCTTCGGCGTCGAACAGCGGCTCGCCCTCGGGGGTGATGAGCTGGCCCTCGGCATCGAGGTACGGACTTCCGTTGCCGTAGGTGAGCTGGGCCTTGGCGTCGATGCGGGTCGGGTCAACCTTCTCGCCCGACAGGACTTCACGCTCGTAACGAACCACGGCGAGAAGTTGCTCCGGCTTCAGGGATTTGTTGAATGCGGGCATTGGATTGCCGTTGTAGCTGAGGGTCGTGTGCTGGCCACCCTCACGGGCGGGATCGCCGTACGGAGTTCCGGCAGGACCCAAGCCGTTGCTGCCGAGCCAGACGAATTCGAGTTGGCCGAGGATGTCGGGGAAGGTCTTGAGGAGGTTGCCCTCGTTCATCGGACGGCCGACGCCACCGCCACCGGCGGAACCGTGGCAACCGGCGCACTGAGCGCCGAAAATCGCCTGGCCCTCGGCGAGCTGGGTGGGCTTGCCATCGCTGGCCGGCGAGAGACCACCGATATAGATGAAGACCCACACCGGGAGAAAGGCCAGCACGGGCATGGCCCACACGGGGATCTTCTTACGCTTGAGCGCCGCCTCAACGTACGGAGGTACGAACGCCGGCTCGGCGGCCACGGCGGGGGTGGCGGCAGCGACCTTGGCAGCCGCGGTGGAGGCGGTCGCGGCAACAGCGGTACCGGGCTCGGCGGCTGGTGCGGCGGCAGCCGGAGCATCGCTACTCGGGGCCTCACCGCTCAATGAGGAACGACGGTCTTTAGAGCGCTTGAGCAGATGCTCGGGAACTTCGGTCACAGCTCCTCCGGAGAAGGA
>WLCQ01000185.1 GCA_009705225.1 Actinomycetota bacterium
CCTGATGCCGAGGGCCCGATTGGTCAGGGAGCGACGATGGGCTTCTGGCCCTGCGACCCGAGTACCGAATTGAGGATCGACAGGTTGTAGAGCCCCTTCAGGTTCTTCACCGGATCAAGCAGGCCGACTCCAACGGCATGATCTGCCGATTCGATGAGCGTGGCGGAAGTCGGATCATTTGTGAAGGTCAGGTTCTTCCATGCCGCCGAGACCACACCAGGTGCGATTCCCTTGCCGGTGTACCTGGTGATCGCCTCATTCACGATCTTCTGGCTCTGCTCGGGATTGGCATTCACGAACTCGTTGGCCGCGACCTGACCCTCAATGAGTCGACGAACGGCCTCGGGGTGTTTGTTCAGGAATTCGGTGCGCACCACGAGCTGGGTAGTGACGAACTCACCACCGGGCCACAGCGTGCGCTCGTCCACGAGGATCTTGCCCCCACCCTCCTGCACAAGGCGCGTGGCCCAAGGTTCCGGAACCCACGCGCCCGAGATCGCTCCGCTCTTGAAGGCGTCGAGGGTCGCTGAGTTCTCCTGCGGCACGATCGAAACATCGCCACCACCCTGAGGGTCGGTCTTCAGCCCGTTGTCCTTGAGCCACCAGCGCAGCGCCACATCCTGGGTGCCGCTCAACTGCGGGGATGCCACCTTCTTGCCCTTGAGATCAGCGGCGGAGTTGATGTCGGGTTGCACGACCAGAGCGGCGCCCCCCGATGTTGCCCCGGAGATCACCCGGACCGCATCGCCATTGGACTTTGCATACGCAGTGATCGTCGGATTCGGCCCGATGTACGTGGCATCGAGCGCGCCGGAGAAGAGCGCCTCGACAGCTGCGGGACCGGCGCTGAACAGGCTGGTTTCGAGGGCGTTGTCTCCGAGTTTCTCGGCGAAGATTCCGTTCTCGACCCCGATGATGGCGGTGGCATGGGTCAGGTTCGGGAAGTAGCCGAGATGGATCGTGGTCGGCGCTTCCGAGGCCGAGGGGTCGGCGCTCTTCGCATCGGAGGAGCCCCCGCAGGCTGCGGCAACAAGGGCAAGAAGCGCCACGAGGCTGACTGCAGTGAGCGTTCGGAATCGGGTCATCAGGGTTCTCTCAATCAGAAGTATTTCCATGGGAAAACGGGAGAATAGAAACCTGAAGCCGAAATGTCAAGTCATCTGATAGGGATGGTTTGTCGCATTGATTCAAACAGTGAATGGAATTTTCGCCATTGCTCGCCTATTCTCAATAAGTCCTATGGGATTTATGCTGAAAGAGAGCCTCAGATGATCATGGCTGCCGCACCGATACCGACCCGGATCCCCTCCGGCTCGCCGATCACCATCGACCATCTGTCGCGCACCTTCACCACCGGCTCAACCAGCGTCGCCGCCATCAGCGATATGCATCTCCAGATCGCTCCCGGCGAGTTCGTCTGCATCGTCGGCGCATCGGGCTGCGGCAAGACCACGCTGCTCAACATCATCGCCGGGCTTGACCACCCCACCTCCGGCTCGATCGACACCGGTTCGGGCGTGGTGTCGCTCATGTTCCAAGAAGGTGCACTCTTCCCTTGGCTCTCCGCCCGGGAAAACGTCGAGCTGGGCCTACGCCTCGCCGGCATGAAGGGCCGGGCCGACCGACGCGAACGAGCCATGGAGTTACTCGGTCTTGTCCAGCTCACCGACGCCGCCGAACGCCATCCGCATGAACTGAGTGGCGGTATGCGGCAGCGGGTGTCATTGGCTCGCGCTCTCGCCCAGGACGCGTCGGTGTTGCTCATGGACGAACCGTTCGGGGCTCTCGACGCCATGACCCGAGATGTATTGCACGATGAACTCGAACGGATCTGGTTCGAGACCGGCGTGACCATCATGTTCGTCACCCACAATGTGCGTGAAGCCGCCCGGCTCGGCGACCGCATCCTCGTGCTCGCCAGTCGACCTGGCCGCGTCATCGCCGAATACCCCGTCGATCTCGACCGACCCCGGCGCATCGAATCCCCCGAGGTGAGTGCCCTCGCCGCCGAGGTCACCGATTGCCTGCGCAAGGAAGTGCGGCGTCATGCCAACGACTGAGCTGACCCCAGACCTCGCGCCGGACACAACTGTGGCCGGCCTCGACAAGCTCGAAACTTTTTCAAGCCCAACTGCCTCACGAGCTTCTCGCTTCTACTCGGTCCTCTGGCCGAAGCTGAGCGCAGTCGTGCTTGCCCTGGTGCTGTGGCAGATCGTGGTCTGGTTGGGCTGGAAGCCGACCTACGTGTTGCCCGGGCCGGCCACCGTGTTCTCGGAGTTGCGCGCGCTCGTGGTCAACGGTTCCTTCTGGCACTCGGTGGGCATCACGATGCGGCGCGCCACTCTGGGTTTCGCCATCGCACTCGTGATCGGCTCAGTGATCGGTGCCGTCGTGTCCCAATCCTCAATCGTGCGCAGGGCCTTCGGCTCATTCATCACAGGTCTCCAGACCATGCCGTCGATCGTGTGGTTCCCATTCGCGATTCTGCTGTTCAAACTCACGGAATCCGCGATCCTCTTCGTGGTCGTGCTCGGGGCTGCACCAGCAATCGCGAACGGCCTGATCTTCGGCGTCGACCATGTACCTCCGCTGCTGGTCCGGGCCGGGCGGGTGCTCGGAGCTCGCGGCTTCACACTGTTCCGGTCCGTGATCCTTCCTGCCGCACTTCCGTCCTATGTGAGCGGACTCAAGCAGGGGTGGGCCTTTGCCTGGCGAAGCCTCATGGCCGGCGAACTCCTCGTGATTGTGGGCAACACCAGTTCGCTCGGCGTGCGTCTGGACTTCGCCCGCACCATGAGTGATGCGCCACTTCTGCTGGCGTACATGATC
Organism: Actinomycetota bacterium; assembly: GCA_009705225.1. Lineage (GTDB taxonomy): Bacteria > Actinomycetota > Acidimicrobiia > Acidimicrobiales > Acidimicrobilacustridaceae > Acidimicrobilacustris. The sequence goes on from WLCQ01000185.1 coordinate 2,830, forward strand.
GTGATCCTCATCATCGGGCTTTGCGTCGACGCCGTGTTCGGGGCCATTGATCGTCGGGTCCGCCGAACTCGGGGTCTCGGGTCCTGACCACCCGTCTCACCCTCGGCCACGCGGTGCCTCCCGCCAACCGGCACAATGGGGGGATGCAGATCTCCGCGAAGGCCGATTACGCGATGCGCGCGCTCCTCGTGCTCGCTGCTGCTCCGGAAGGGGCATCGGTCAAGGGTCAAACCATCGCGGAAACTCAGGACATGCCGGCCAAGTTCGTTGAGAACACCTTGGGTGACCTCAAACGATCCGGTCTGGTCCAGAGTCAGCGCGGCAGTTCCGGCGGCTATCGCCTCGGCCGGCCCGCGCATCTCATCACCGTGGCCGATGTGGTTCGGGCTGTTGACGGACCTCTCGCCGAGGTTCGGGGTCGCCGTCCCGAGACCGTCAGCTACGAAGGCGCAGCCGAGAATCTGCAACAGGTCTGGATCGCGGCGCGCGCCAGTCTTCGTGCGGTGCTCGAACATGTCACCCTGGCCCAGATCGTCAACAACGAGCTTCCGGCAACGATCACCGAGATCGTCGACACCCCCGACGCCTGGAAGGTCCACTGATCCTTCGGCGCCGACCGGCGTGCGGTAGGTCGCCGCAGCGATCGGTTCAGCGCAACGCCGGGATGACCTCATGCTCGATGAGTTCGAGGCTCTGCCAGGCCAACTCCGGGGGCAGGCCACCCACCATCGGGTGCAGCATCGTGAACGCGAACGGACCACGCCCGGTGATGTCGGCCACCAACTGCTCGGGGGTGAGCACCCGGTACCGGCCCGAGGCCCGCAGTTCGTCCGGATCCTCATAGAGGGCGTACCCGACCTGCGTGTCGAGACCAGCTGCCGCCGACCACGCGCCATAGGCATTGACCTCATGCATCGCATACGGGGCCAGTTGTTCCCAGCCCTCATCAACATCGGTGGCGACATGCACCACTGATGTATCGCCGCCCAGATAGGGACCGGGATCGGGTTTCCCAAGCGCGAGGCACTCATCCACATAGAACTCCCAGATCTCCGGGGTGGAAGGTACGAACCCGTCGGCAATGCGCGCCGCACGTCGAGCCGCGGCCTCAACCGAACCGCCCAACGAAATGCGTGGACCACCGGGCTGGGCCGGCACCGGGAGCACCCGCACGGTGCGACCGCGATGTTCGAAGGGTTCCCCGGTCCAGGCAGCCTTCAGCGTGCGCAGCGTCTCCGTCGTTCGGCGCGCCCGTTCGCCCACGGGGACATCGAACATGTCGAACTCGCTCTGGACATATCCGTTCGCGAGTACCAGATCGATCCGGCCCCCGCTCAAAAGA
>WLCQ01000186.1 GCA_009705225.1 Actinomycetota bacterium
CCGCGGAGGTCCTGATAGTGATCCATCGGCGGAACCGGGAAGTAGCCCTGCTTGGTGCGGGGCTTGTAGGCAAGGTTCGGGCCTTCGTCGGTTCCGGTGTTCCACTGACCCTCGACGGAGTCGACCATGTAGAACGAGCCGTTCGGCTGCGTGTCGAAGCGCACGTCATCGAACACGAAGAACTCGGCCTCGGGACCGAAGAACGCGGTATCGGCGATACCCGTGGTCTTGAGATAGGCCTCGGCCTTCTGGGCGACATAACGCGGGTCACGGGAGTAGCTCTCGTGGGTGACCGGATCGGCCACGTAGCAGTGGATGACCGCGGTCTTGTGCTTCATGAACGGGTCGATGTAGCAGGTGTTCGGATCGGTGATGAGCACCATGTCCGATTCCTGAATCTCCTGGAAACCACGAATCGAGGAGCCGTCGAAACCGTGGCCCTCGGAGAAGTGGTCAAGCGAGAGCACGTGGGCGGGAATGGTGACGTGCTGCATGATGCCGGGAAGATCGATGAATCGAAGATCGACGAACTCGCAGCCTTCGGCCTTGACGTAGGCCAGAACTTCTTCGGGGGTGCGTTCCTGCACGGTTCCTCCTGTATGGGGTGCGACCGTAGGAACCGCTCCCGGGTCGCGTGACGGGTTGGACACTATCGCCGGACGGGGGATCCATAGAAGGTGAACAGATGAAACCCTCGCAGGGTGGCTTTTCCCACGTGTTGCCCTTTTGTGAACGGATGATGAACGAGCCAGCCCCGCTCGAATTGAACGTTGGAGGCCGGAGGGGCCCATGTGGGAGGATTCGGACATGGAACGCCAGCAGGATTACGTCCTCCGCACTGCCGAGGAGCGGGGAGTCCGCCTCATCCGCCTCTGGTTCACCGACGTGCTCGGTCAGCTCAAGTCGGTGGCCATCTCCCCCAATGAGCTCGAGAACGCCTTCGAGGAGGGCATGCACTTCGACGGCTCGGCAATCAACGGCTTCAGTCGGGTGCAGGAGAGCGATGTGCTCGCCAAACCGGACCCAAACACCTTCGAGCTGCTGCCCTGGGGCGACAACAGCGATGTCACCGCCCGCATGTTCTGCGACATCATGAACCCGGACGACTCCCCGTTCGAGGGCGATCCCCGTCAGGTGCTCAAGCGCAACCTCGATCGGGCCCATCAGTTGGGTTACTCGTTCTATGTGGCCCCTGAGATGGAGTTCTTCTACTTCAAGAATGGTGACCCGACCCAGCCGTTGGTGCCCCTCGATACCGGTTCGTACTTCGATCTCACCACCGCTGATGTGGCCAGCGACCTGCGGAAGCGCACGCTGCTGGTGCTCGAGAACATGGGCATCCCAGTGGAGTACTCCTTCCACGAGGACGCCCCCAGCCAGCATGAGATCGACCTCCGCTACACCGACGCCCTCACCATGGCTGACAACGTCATGACCTTCCGCCTCGTTGTGCGCGAAATCGCCATGGAGCAAGGGGCCTTCGCAACGTTCATGCCCAAGCCCATGGCCGGTGTCCAGGGTTCCGGCATGCATACCCATATGTCGCTCTTCGAGGGCGACGAGAACGCCTTCCATGACGCGAGCGACCCCTACGGCCTATCAAAGGTCGGCCGTCAGTTCATCGCGGGTCTGCTGCGCCATGCCCCCGAGATCACTGCGGTCACCAACCAACTCGTGAACTCCTACAAGCGGCTCGTGGCCGGGTATGAAGCGCCGGTGTATGTCTCGTGGGCTCGCAATAACCAGTCGGCTCTCGTTCGCTTGCCGGTCACCAAGCGCGGCAAGTCCTCCTCCACCCGGATCGAGTACCGAGCCCCGGATCCGGCCTGTAACCCGTATCTCGCGTACTCCGTCATGCTGGCAGCCGGCCTCAAGGGCATCGAGGAGGGATACGAACTCCCACCGGAGGCGTCGGCCAACGTGTTCGCAATGACCGACGAGGAGCGCGCCGCCGAAGGGATGCGCCCGCTTCCGCAGTCGCTCTCCGATGCTCTCGACGTCATGGAGCAATCCGAACTCGTCGCCGAGGCACTCGGCGAGCACATCTTCGAATGGTTCCTTCGCAACAAGCGGGCCGAGTGGCAGGACTACAAGGCCCAGGTCACCCAGTTCGAACTCGACCGCTATCTCCCCAACTGGTAGTCGCGATGGAACCCGTCCTCGTCTTCCCCGATCCGGCGCCCCCGGAACTCGCCCAGGTACTCGACCTCGGTGGCTATCCGTGGAAAGCCGTCAACGACGACATCACGGCCACGCGTTTGGCTCCAAACGCGGGCTGGTCCGGAGCGGTCATCTGCGCCTACGCCGATCCCGAGCGCGCCTTCGCGCTCTGCCGATCACTGCGCCGCAGCGACAACCAACTCGAACCGCTCATGATCCTCGTCAACGGCACACAACTCGCGGAACTCGAGCAACGCGACGAGCTCTTCGAGGACTTCTGCCTGTCACCGTTCCATCCCCGTGAGCTCGAAGCTCGGCTCAAGCATCTGTTCTGGCGATCAGGCGGCGTCACCGACACCCGCCCCGAACTCGTCGAGTACGCCGACCTGGTACTCAATCTCGAGACCTATCAGGCAGCAGTCGGTGGCAAGCCCCTCGACCTCACGTTCATGGAATACGAGCTACTCAAGTTCCTGTCATCGAACCCGGGCAAGGTCTTCACCCGAGAGACCCTGCTCAGTCGGGTCTGGGGCTACGAGTACTACGGCGGAGCCCGCACCGTCGATGTGCATATCCGTCGTCTGCGGGCCAAGCTCGGCGAGCATCACGCCGGCTTGATCCAGACCGTTCGCAGCGTGGGCTACCGGTTCGGTCAGTCACGCTGGGGCTTCACCGAAGAATGACACACGAGCCCGTACGTGGTCATCAACGTCGACATCGATGTCGACCTTGATGGCCAGCGCCACGACAGCCCCCGATCCCCACGCGGTCCCCAGCATTCCATCCGCAGTCGGGGCACAGATCTCCCGACGGTCGGGCCATATCGCGCTACGTCAGGGGCAACGCACCCTGACCTATCGACAACTTGGTCAAGCGGTCGCTGCAGGCGTGGCCCGACTCGCCGAACTGGGAGTCACCAGCACAACCATCGACACCGTGGCCGGCACCCGGGTCACCGCTGAAATCACCACTGATCAACCGCCGGTGGTCGTGATCGCCCCGCTCGGCATCGAGGGCACGGTGCTGCAACTCGCTGTGCTGTTCAGCGGACGGGTCTGTGCGCCGCTTGAGACCACCCTGAGCATCGAGTCACTCGCGAAGATCATCGACTTCATCGGCGGACCGGTCATCTGCCTCGACCCCACCATCATCTCCGCGCTCAGTGCCACTGGCCTGCACTGCGAAGACATCACCAGCCTGCGACTCGATGCCCTCCTCGACGCACCGCCCGCGACACTCACCGCGCTCATCGACGCCGCCCCCGCAGACGCAGCTGACGAACCTGACCCCAGCACCCCATCCGTATCTGCATCCGCTGACAATGCTGCGCTGCTGTGTTTCACCTCCGGATCCACCGGAACCCCGAAAGGCGTGCTGGTCCCGCACTCGATGCTGATCGATCTGCAACGCCACGGCGCCACCACCGAAGCCGATGTGGTCGCCATCACCAGCCCGCCCTCGTTCTTCGCCTCGATGCTGCAGACCGTGCTCGCCCTCGCCGTTGGAGGCAGCGGCACCTATCTCGATCTCACTGCCAACACCCCGGCGCAACTCCACGACATCGCCATCGACCACGCACTCAACCATTTCACTGGCACCACGACCCACGTACGCGAATTGGCGCGTGCATCACTCAGAGAGCCCATCATCTCGCTGTGGGGCATCGATCTCGGCGGTGAACCCACCACCCGCGCTGATCTCGAACTGTTCCGACAGGCCTTCCCCAACGCCAGGATACGCAACATCTACGGCAGTGCAGAGACCGGCCGCATCGCTACCAGCGACTATCCCCCCGCCGGTGAACTCCCGCCACCGGGCCCGATCCCAGCCGGGCACGCGGGAACCGGACGCACCCTCGAACTGTTCAACGAAAACAACGAACCCGCCGCCCCAGGCCAACCCGGGCGCATCGCCCTGAACCGCCCCCAGCCATTCCTCGGCTACTGGCGCAACCCGGAACTCACCGCCACCCGC
>WLCQ01000187.1 GCA_009705225.1 Actinomycetota bacterium
CGATACGACTGACGAGTCAACCGAAGACTCAACCGTCGAAACGACTGACGAGTCAACCGAGGTCACTATCGAACCATGGCTCCGAGTACCGAAGCCCTGCTGGCACGGTGTCATTTATCCGGGCTATTGCCGAGGCTGGGCGCGCTGGCACATCGATCCGCCGGTGGACGTTGATGATTGGGTGAGCACGATCGAACCTCCGGAACCCTCGTTCGTCGATGACACCACCGATGACACCACCGATGACACCACCGACACCACCATCGAAGACACCACCGACACCACCGACACCACCGACACCACCATCGAAGACACCACCGACACCACCATCGAAGACACCACCGACACCACCAGCACCACCATCGACTGGGACTACCCGCCATTCGTCTACTGCTACATGAAGCCCATCGCGGTTCCTGATGGCCCTCTCGGAGTCTCCGTGGACGGATCCGTTTCCATCACCGGACTTGACCCCGCCGTGCTTCCTGCTGACCACAGCTTCGACGGAGCATCCATCACGATCTACGGCAGCGGTTTCCAGCCCGGCATCACCGTGATGATCGGCGACCAAGAATGCACCGATGCCCTGGTGATCGATGAGAACCAGCTCACATGTGATCCTCCCAATGCACCGATCAGTATCAATGACGTCACCGTGACCAATCCCGATGGCACCGCGGCGACTGCTCCGGAAGCGCTTGAATTCATGGACCCCGCCGGATTCTGGACACGGCCTGTCTACGCATACAGCGACAACCCGTTGCTGCGCTCGCTTGTCCCGCCGTCGACGGTTCCCTCGGAATCCCCAGGTGCTGAGAATCTGGCGAATGCCACGACCGACACCGACGCACTAGCAATCCCGGTGTTCACGGGCTGATCAACCCAGCGTCGAGTCGATCCTCGATGCGAGTTCGAAACACAGAGCAGTGATGCCACCGGCGTCGTGGCTTCCAATGTCTATGCGGACCGTGTTCCACGAATTCGACCAGTCAGGGTGATGGTCGAGGTCCTCGGCAATCACAGCTACTGCGGTCATGAACTCGAAGGCCTCAGCAAAATCGCGGAACTCCAACGTGCGATGTAGGTGGCCGTCAACCAGCGACCACTCGGGTAAACCGAGGAGTCGGGCGGCAACCTCACTGTCAGCGAGCCTCGGTGGTCGAGCCATCTCAGGCGAAGGGATCAGCAAACGGATCCGCTGCGGCCAACGGAGCATCGGTGGAGTCGTCATCGGTGACCCATGCTGCGTAACCGGTGGTCTCGAGCGCATCTGCCATCTCAGGGCCGCCGCTCTCAACGATGCGACCCTTCACCAGGATGTGCACGACATCAGGCTTCAGCTCATCGAGAAGCCGGGTGTAGTGCGTGATGGCGAGCACACCGAGATCAAACTCAGTGGTGGCCGCTTCGATACGACGGGCACAGGCACGCAGGGCGTCGACATCGAGCCCGGAGTCCAGTTCGTCGAGGATCGCGAAGCGAGGCCGCAGAACCGCAAGTTGCATGGTCTCGTTGCGCTTCTTTTCACCACCGGAGAGGTCCACGTTGACGGGACGGTCGAGCAGACGAGTGGCGAGTCCGATGCGCTCTGCCTCGGCGGCCACAGCGGCGTGTACGACGGTGACATCGCGCCCAGCACCCGCCAGAGCTTCGGTGAGGAGATCCTCGAGGCTCACGCCGGGAACCTCGACGGGATACTGCATGGCGAGGAACAGTCCCGCCTGGGCCCGCTCCCACGTGGAAAGCGCCAGCAGGTCAATGCCGTCGAGCGTGACCGAGCCACCAGTAACGGTGTAGCCGGGCTTGCCCATGAGCACATGGGACAGCGTGGATTTGCCCGAGCCGTTGGGGCCCATGACGGCGTGGACCTCGCCGGAACCAACCACGAGGTCGATGCCGTGAAGGATTTCGCGGCCGGCAACCTCAGCGGTGAGACCTTCGATGCACAACTGAGCCATCAGTGAACCTCCACATAGAGATCGCCATCGTCGACCCGCAGTTCGTAGGTGGGAACCGCCTTGGTGGCGGGAAAGGTATTCGGAGCACCAGTTTCGAGTGAGAAGCAGCTTCCGTGCTTCCAGCATTCGAGGGTGCGGGCGCTGGCATTGACCTCGCCCTCAGCGAGGGAGATATCGGCATGCGAGCAACGATCGCCGATGGCATAGAAGTCGTCGCCGATATGGACCACAGCGATGCGCAGCGAGCCGAGCTCGAAGCGTCGGGCTTCGCCGTCGGCGATGTCGGTGACTGAGCAGAGTTTCTCGAGCATCTCAGGCTTCCGAACGACGATCGAGGCGATCCTCGATGGCGGAGGCGATGAGCGGAACGACGCCGGGAACAGGGAACTCCTCGAGCACTTCATCGAAGAATCCGGCGACGATGAGGCGCTCGGCCACATCGGTGCGCACACCGCGACTCTCGAGATAGAACCGCTGCTCCTCGTCGATGGGCCCGACCGTGGATGCATGGGAGCAGCGAACATCGTTGGTCTCGATTTCGAGGTTGGGCACCGATTCGGCCCATGCGTGTTCGCTGAGTTTGATGTTGCGATTGGTCTGATACGCGTTGGTGCCGCGAGCGTCCTTCTCGACCTTGATGAGACCTGTATAGACAGACTTGGAGTGGTCATCGACGACGCCCTTGAACAGCAGGTTCGAGGTGGTGTCGGGTGCCGCATGCTGCTGGAACGTGCGGAAGTCGAGGGTCTGCCTTCCGACCCCGAAGTACACGGCCCGAAGGTTTCCGGTGGCTCCCCTGCCGACGAGGCGGCAGTCGGTGCGGGTGCGGCCGTAGTCGGCGCCGAGTGCGACCTGGGCGGAGTCGAGGGTGGCATCAGCGGCGACCCGACTGACCTGGGAGGCGACCTGCCAGATGCGGGGCCCACGCTGCTGCACCGAGCCGAACCCGAGACGGGCGGCATGAGCGAGGTCAAGCTCTACGAGCGAGGTGACGAATGCCGCCACGTCGTCAGAGCCATGCCATTCGAGGACCTTTGCCTCGGCGTTTGCTCCGAGACGCACGATGAGTCGGGGAGCCACGATGACGTCATCAGCATCGATCCAGTCGATGATCACGATGGGCTGGTCGACGCTGACACCGGCGGGAACCCACACCAGCAAAGGATCAATGACGGTCACATCGTTGATCGTGGCGAAGACATCGGGGCCGTCGGCGGCCACAGAGCCGAGAAGTTCCTGCGGAGTCGCAGTTTCCGGGGCGTCGACGATGGGCCCGACATAGACACCCCGGTCAGCCCAAACAGCGGACATTTCGTGATGCACGACGAATCCGTTGCGAACCACGACCACGGCGGCAGGGTCATCAATGGTGTCGAGTACTGCGAGCGCACCGGCGGGAACACCGGAGCCATCGTCGCGGGTCGGGGCGGTCCACGAGGTCAGGTCGAGTTCGGCGATGGGGCTATAGCGCCAGACCTCCTCATCGGTGGAAGGGAGGACGGGTTCGCCAAGGCGGGTGCTGGCAGCAGTGCGCCAGTGCTCAAACCAGATGGGCGACGCCGGGGGCGCGTCAGACGGTGTCATGGGAATTCACACTACCGCCGTAGGAGAAATTCGGACACATCCGACCAGGCGTCCGCAAAAGCAGTGACGCTTGGGGCTGGCAGGATCAGTCAGAACGACGCGAGAACCTTGATCGCAGGCGCCCGAACGCGCTGTTCTTCCGCTTCTGCTCAGCGGCCAGTTCAGCGAGGATCGCCGGGCCGGCAGCGTTCACGATGTCCTCAGCTGCGTCGAGAAGCGCAGCAATGTCCTGCCCTTCTGGCTCCGGCGGCGGCGGTGGCGTGACCAGCGTGCCATGCGCCCAGTCGACATCGGCGAGGCGGCGGGCGTAACCCTCGCAGTTGTCCGGGCAGCGCCATGGGGCCTCAGGTGCGAGGTCGAGATTGCACTTGCGAACGGTTTCCCCGCCGGCGTAGCTCCGACTCTCGTAGTTCTTGCACTCCTCACGCATGGCCATCACAGAATTGTGCCATCTGGGCGATGTCCGAGCAGATCGGCACTGTCGAGTGGGTCGGCCAGTTCGGGCTGACGGGCCAGACGCCAACGGGTGGCCAGCACAACCGCTGCGGCACCGAAAACCGCCGCTACGAGGGTGGCAACGAGGCTCACCCCA
>WLCQ01000188.1 GCA_009705225.1 Actinomycetota bacterium
CGGTCCTTCGCCCACATCAAGTTCGTCATCGTCGACGACCAGCACCACGAAGGCTCCCTGACCACCGGAGTTTCCAGACTTCGAGTCCGCGGGCAGCGAGTCTGCGTGTTGGTCAGCGACAGCGGTCGAGGAAGTTGCCCACGAGTTGATGCCCACCAGCGGTGAGGATCGACTCGGGGTGGAACTGCACGCCTTCGACATCGAACTCGCGATGACGCAGGCCCATGACCAGACCATCGGCGGTCTGCGCGGTGATCTCGAGCACATCGGGCATGGTGTCGCGTTGCACCACCAGTGAGTGGTAACGGGTCGCCTCGAACGGATTCGGCAGTCCGGCGAAGACGCCAACTCCGGTGTGTTCGATGAGCGAGGTCTTGCCATGCATGATCTCGGGGGCGCGCACAACGTCACCGCCATAGATCTGACCAATGCACTGATGACCGAGGCAGACCCCGAACACCGGCACCCGACCGGCGAAATGACGGATGACCTCGTTGGAGAGACCGGCATCTTCGGGGCGCCCGGGGCCGGGGCTTATGAGCACACCATCGGGGGCCAGTGCGTCGATCTGCTCGAGGGTGAGCGAATCGCAGCGGTGCACCAGTGGCTCAGCTCCGAGTTCGCCCAGATACTGCACGAGGTTGAACACGAACGAGTCGTAGTTGTCGAGCACGAGGATCCGGGGAGTCATCGGCCGCGACCCTATCGTTCACACCGACTTCGGTGAACATGAGTTCCCGCTCGCCGCTACTGTTCGACCATGGCTTCCAAGAATGGATCATCTCGTAAAGGCGACCGCACCGACGGCCGCACCGGTGGCGGCCGGGTCACGCCGAAGGGCGGTCCGGTGAAGACCCACAAGGTCACCACCAGCGTGCACGCGGCAGAGGCATCGACGCGTTATACACCGCCAGCACCCCGTCATGACACCATCACTCCGCGTTGGGTACCCGTGGCCATGATCGGCGGGTTCGCCGTCGGATTCCTGGTGATCTTCTTTCACTATCTCGACATGGTGCTGCCCGGTGCGCTCAGCAACTGGTGGCTGCTCGTCGGGCTCGGCTGCATCCTGGGCGGCATCATCTCTGCCACCCAATACCGCTGATCAGAACCCCTCAAGTGGGGATGACAGCGGATTTCTCCGCTGCTGGCGGGATCACGGGCGGTTTGACGAGATCCCAAGCGCCCCTTGGTAAAAGTGTTCGTAAGAAGATGAACGCAGGGTTACACAGGTGTAACTCTCCCCAATGCTCTCCACAGGCTGTGGATAACACTCAGAGATCGTCCACCGGGGTCATGAGGGTCATGTCCTCTTGGCAATGCCGCGGCGGTTCGGGGTCTTGGTCGGGCGCTGCGGTCATGCGCACCTCGGTGCCGCAGATCTCGCATCGGTAGGTGATCTTGACCTTGCGCATCTCGCCCGCCGGCGGTGCGGCGGGGATGGGTCGGGCCAATCCGCCGAGCATCAGTACGCCGGTACGCAGAATGAGCCAGCACGCCGCCGCGGCAACCAGCGACTTGACCACACCGAATCCCGCGGCGATCGACGCGATCGCTCCGACCACGACAATCGCCGCGATGACCCGGTGGTTACGCAGCATGATCAGCCGAGTCGTTCGATGATCGTGGCATTGGCGAGGCCGCCACCTTCACACATGGTCTGCAGGCCCCAGCGGCCGCCGGTGCGCTCGAGTTCGCACAGCAGTGTGCCGAGGAGCTTGGTGCCCGAAGCGCCGAGCGGATGACCGAGAGCGATGGCGCCACCGTTGACGTTCACCTTGCTCATATCGGGATGCAGTTCGCGCTCCCATGCCAGCACCACCGAGGCGAAGGCCTCATTGATCTCGATGAGATCGATGTCGTCGAGCTTCAGACCGGCCCGCTCAAGCACCTTCTGCGTGGCCGGGATGGGTCCGGTGAGCATGAGGCGGGGATCAACGCCGGCGAGTGAGAACGCATGGAAGCGGGCCCGCGGGGTGAGTCCGAGCTTGGCCGCCATTTCCTCGCTCATGATGAGTGCTGCCGAAGCACCGTCGGTGATCTGCGAGGAATTGCCTGCAGTAACGCGACCCTCAGCACTGAACGCAGGCTTGAGCCCGGCCAGCGACTCAAGAGTGGTGGTGTCACGGATGCCTTCGTCGTTGCGCACGAGAGCATCCTCGACGATGACCTCGCCGCTCTCCTTGTCTCGGCGACGCAGCGCCACCGGGATGATCTCCTGATCGAAGCGACCCTCGTCACGGGCGCGAGCGGCACGCATCTGGGATTCCACGGAGTAGGCGTCGAGTTCCTCGCGGCTGATGTTCCACTGCTCAGCGATGAGTTCTGCAGAAAGACCTTGTGGGATGAGACCACCAGCGTCGGCATAGCGGGCTTCGACATTCGGGCCGAACGGGAAACCCACGCCCTTGCCGAACGATGCACCCATGGGAACGAGGCTCATGACCTCGACACCGGCGGCGATCACGATGTCGTTGACGCCGGCCATGATCGACTGGGCGGCGAACGCCGCAGCCTGCTGCGAGGAACCACACTGACGATCGATGGTGGTGCCGGGCACGCTCTCGGGGAAGCCAGCGGCGAGTGCAGCGTTGCGGGCGATGTTGAGCGCCTGCGCCCCGACCTGGCTGACACAGCCGAGCATGACGTCATCGATGGTGGCGGGGTCGAGATCATTGCGCTCGACGAGCGTGGCCATGAGGTCGCCCGCGAGGTCGGCCGGATGCCAGCCTGAGAGCGAACCGTTGCGCTTGCCGCCGGGGGTGCGGACGACGTCGACGATGACTGCATCGGACATGGTGATTCTCCTGAGGATCGGCGCTGCGTTCGGCGCGAGGTGTGCAGTCTTCCAGTCCGGGCAGATCGGCGCTACGACTTTGCGATCCGGGGCTGCGGCCGGGTGGCACAGGGGCTGAGACTCAGTGGTTCAGCGGTTGTTCCACTGCAGGATGGCCCTGCTCTCATGCTCCCAACCGAGCACGCAGAGCGTTGCGGGATCGAGAACGAACCGCCGGCCCTCGGCCGGATCGAGTTCGCACCAGCGGGTGGTGAGCAGACGAAGGATGTGGCCGTGGGCGAACACGATGGTGTCGCCGTCCGCGGCCAGAGCCCGCTCGATGACGGCATCGGCGCGGGCAGCCACCTGATGAATCGTCTCGCCTCCCGGCACGGCGCCCGTCCACACCGTCCAACCGGGAACGGTCTGGTGGATCTCGGCACTCGTGATGCCCTCGTAGTCTCCGTAGTCCCACTCGATCAGGTTCGGTTCGACCTGTGCCTGGTTGGCCAGGCCGACGAGTTCGCAGGTCCGGCGCGCTCGTTGCAGCGGGCTGGTCAGCACGAGAGCGAATTCATGATCAGCGAGAAGTTCGCCGGTGGCACGCGCCTGTGCCTCGCCCTCCGGCAGCAGCGGAATATCGGTGTGACCGGTGTGTTGGCCGGTGAGGCTCCACTCGGTGGCCCCGTGGCGGATCACGAACAGCCGGTGTTTCGCAGATCCTGACGCGCTCATTGACCATCACCTGCCGGAGCCGGCGGTTCACTCGGCCAGCGGCCATAGGATCGGGTGAGTCGGCTCGCTCCCGCCGGCCCCCAGGAACCCTGTGCATACCGTTCGACCGGCTCTTGGTCGGTGAGGATCCGTTCGACGATCCGCCAGGACTCGAGCACGGAGTCCTCACGGGCGAACAGCGTGGGGTCGCCCTTCATGGCTTCTTCAATGAGCAGTTCGTAGGGCTCGGGTCCGGTGTCGAGTCGTTCATCGGGCGGGGGAGCCAGCGTGATCACATCAGGCATCATCGTTTCGCCGGGTTCCTTATGCAGCCAGGTGATGGCCGCGAAGTTCTCCGGCTTCGCCTCGATCCTGATCGAGTTGTTCGGAAGATGGGAATGGTCGCCGAGCCACAGCGGTCTCGGCGGACTCTTGAACTCGATGGTCATCTCCGTGACTGTTTCGGCCAGTGCCTTGCCGGCTCGTAGGAAGAACGGCACGCCGCTCCAGCGCGGTGAGTCGATATCGAGTCGGAACGCGGCGAATGTCTCGGTGTCGGAGTTCGGAGCCACGCCTGCAACATCGAGATAAC
>WLCQ01000189.1 GCA_009705225.1 Actinomycetota bacterium
CCCGGGATCGCCGATCCGCAGGGCTCCACTATCGAACGGGCCATCCCGACGCTCGGCGTCGCCGGTGTGACTGGTGTGCGAGTCGGCAAGTTCATCCGCTTCGACATCGATGCTGCCGATGAAGCCAGTGCCAGGGCCAGCGTCGAGGATCTCTGCCGTCGATTCCTCACCAATCCCGTCATCGAGGACTCCTTCATCGAACTCTCGGCGGGGGCAGCTTCGTGAGTCCCCGCGTCGGGGTTGTGCTGTTCCCCGGATCGAACTGCGAGCAGGACATGATCGAGGCCATGGGTCTCGTTGGTGCTGAGCCCGAGATCCTCTGGCATGGCGATGCCACCACCAAGGGTGTCGACGCCGTGATCGTGCCCGGCGGGTTCGCCCATGGCGACTATCTGCGCCCCGGCGCCATCGCCCGCTTCTCACCGATCATGGGCGCGGTGTCAGAGTTCGCCGCCGCCGGTGGTCCGGTGGTTGGTATCTGCAACGGCTTCCAGGTGCTCACCGAAGCTGGTCTGCTTCCCGGCGCGCTGCAGAAGAATGCCGGTCTCAAGTTCGTCTGCACCATGGTCGAGCTGCGAGTGGAGAGCACCGACTCGGTTCTTACCCGGGGCGCCGAGGCCGGTGCGGTGCTGCGTGTTCCCATCAATCATTTCGAGGGCAATTACACCTGCGATGCCGACACGCTGGCGCAATTGCGCGACCAGGATCGCATCGTGCTGCGCTACGTCGAGAACCCGAATGGTTCGATCGATGACATCGCCGGCATCTGTAATGAGGGTCGCAACGTGGTTGGGCTCATGCCGCATCCGGAACGGGCTACCTCGGAACTGCTCGGCAGTATCGACGGTCTGCCGCTGCTGCGCTCGATCCTGAGCTAGCGATCTTCTGGAACGTTGACTCGGCTGGAGGCAGCCCCGTAGCGTGATCCCGTCCGTCATGTGAAGTGGCGGTATGGCGGAGGTTGTTGGTGTGGTCGTTGGGCTCAGGATTCAGCGCATGGCGCATACGTCGTTCCTCAGCATCGCGTGTTCCGCATTCGTGTTCCTGCTTTTGCTTCTTGGTTGTTCCGGGCATCAGTCCGATGCATGGACCTCGGACTATCAGGGAAGCCTGTCGAGAGATCAGGCGGAAAGCCTGTTGAGTGAGGCCGCTGTCGCCTCTGGATCGTCCGGATATGAGCCGGTCGCAATCTGGAACTGTTACTTCGATCGGTACCCGTCTGGATTCCTGACGGCGCTCTGCGGGCCAGTTGCTGTCGACGGCTCCGGACGGGGTTCGAACCCAGGTGGACCTCCGTACTACCTGCGGTTCCTCTTCTCTGCGCACGAGAGCCCGACCGGACCGGTGCTCGAGCTTGAGGCTGGCGGAACGAAGCCCCAGCTCTATTCGACGGAGAATTATCCGCACGTTCTCTTCAATCTCACGGAGCGCCATGTCGCCCCATGATCGAGGACCTGAGGAATTCGAAGCTGCTCGCCTCGCGGTGCTCGGACAGTTCGCCGACCTCGCCCTTGATCGTTCGTCGTCGTGGTCGCTCGCCGAGGTATGCACGAAGCTCTGTCTTGATGTCGATCGGGTCCGAACTCGCGCCGCCGCCCTCGACCGATGAACGATGTGCCGAGGCGGGCGCTCGCTGGCGCGGCGGCAGGCACCTCCGCTGGTTTGGTCGTCTGCCCGATCGTGTCGTCTGTGACGTTGGAGGCTGCGACTCCCGTCTGCGAGGCAGCCTTGATCGGGGGCGGCATCTACTACGGGTACCAGTCTGGTCAGGCGGCTTCCGTTGGGGCCGGCGTTGTTGGCTTCTGGCTCTTCGGGCCACCGGGTGAAGTCGGCGGGGCTATCGTCGGGGGTATTGGTGGTTGTTTCGGGGGAGTCATGGCAGCCGATAACGGTGGAAATCTCGGGTGATGACAGATCCGTCCGATTCAGATGGCCGATCTGCGGACGACCGAGAAATGTCGTCAGAAGAATCCATCGACTTCGTGGTCCCGGGGTTCGTGGGATGGTTGCTCAGACGCCATCCGCTGGTGACCTTCTCGGCCGGTGCGATCGGTGCGTTCGCCTGCGGCGTGATCTTGCTACTTTCAAATCCTGCAGGCGTTTTTTCCACGGGAGATGAGTACGGGCCTTCAGCGCCACTCTAGGTGTGGGTCGTCGTCACGGCCATGCTGTGCTTCGCTCTCTCTACGGCATGTATCGCGATGGTGGTGGTAGGTGTTCGCTATTTTGCAATGAAACGGCGAACTTCGAATTGAAGAACTGCGTCGCAACTGCCGCAAAGATCGGTGAGATTGCTCGCTTCGGCCCAGGAAGCCGAACCCTCGCTATTCGCCACCATTGATGCCTCGTCGTAGCGTTTCGTCGGCCAGCGAGAACAGGGCGGAAGGAGCCGATGTGGACGAGGGGACGTCAGGGGATGAGGGGTGCGTTCACGACGACGGCCCGGACACTGGATCCGACGGTGTGGAATCCGCGGATGTTCGTCTCTCGGGGTTCACCGGATGGCTGATGGGTCATCCGTTCGTGGCCTTGGCGCTCGGAGCGATCGCAATGGTGGCCCTGGGGGCGATGCTGCTCCAGTCCAATCCGGCGAGCCGCGGCATGACAGGTGACGATTTCGGGCCGTCGAGACCGCTGCGCGGCGACGTCATCGTCGTCGCGGTCCTCTGTTTCGTCAGCGCCGGCGTTCTCATAGCGCTCGGCGTCGCCGTCGCTGTCAAACGGCACCGCGCCTCGAAGCGGCGAGCGACATCGGCTGGCGCCCGGTGATCAGTCGATCGTGGCCTCGGTGATGCCGGCTGCCTTCAGCACCCGTGCGGGCACCCCCATGGCCCGCCAGGCCTCGTGGGAGATGGTCGGGTTCTTCGAGTCGCCGTAATCCCGAGCATTCGCGACGAACTCCGCCTCGAGCGCGGTCATGTCGACGCCCTTCTCCAATTCGGTGACCTCCTTCTGCAGCGAGATGCGCTTCTGCACGAGGTCGAGTCGACGCAGCGTGTCGGCGGTGACCATCTCGTTGGCCACCTCGGCCAGCTCGCGCCGCACCTTCTCGATCGTGCGCTTCGGACCACGCTTCGGGGCGTGCTTCTCGATCGCTTCGAGATAGGCGCGCACGGCCCGACTGCGCTTCCGACCGAGCTCCAGAGCGGCCTTGTGCGCGGGCGTCATCGAGCCCTTCTTCAGGCCCCGGGTCCTCTGCGGCGTCGGTTCGCTGTCAGACATGGAGGAAGTCCATCACAGCGCCTGTCACCCGGCAATCGGTCACGCAGGGCGCTCCGCGGTCACGGGGTAGCGTTGCTCGGATGGAGCAGCCCATCCACATCGCGCTCGGCCTCACCGACGACGAGTACGCCTCGATCACCGAGCTGCTGGGCCGCGAGCCCAACCATCTCGAGCTGGCCATGTACGCCGTCATGTGGTCCGAGCACTGCTCCTACAAGTCCTCCCGGGTGCATCTCAAGCGTCTGCCCACCGAAGCCCCCTGGGTTTTGGTCGGTCCGGGCGAGAACGCCGGCGTGGTCGATGTTGGCGATGGCATCGCCGCTGCGATTCGCATCGAGAGCCACAACCACCCCTCGGCCATCGAGCCCTATCAGGGCGCGGCCACCGGCGTGGGCGGCATCCTGCGCGACATCTTCACCATGGGCGCCCGGCCCATCGCGCTGATGGATCCGCTCCGCTTCGGTCCGCTCGACGACCCCCGCAGTCGTTGGATCGCAGAAGGTGTTGTGAGCGGTGTGTCCGGCTACGGCAACTCGGTCGGTGTGCCCAACGTGGGTGGCGAAACCGTTTTCGATGCCACCTACACCGGCAATCCGCTGGTCAATGTGCTCTGTCTCGGTCTGCTGCCCACCGAACGTCTCGTGCTCGGTCAGGCCACCGGCGTGGGCAACCTCGCCGTGCTGCTCGGCTCCTCCACCGGCCGCGACGGCATCGGCGGTGTGAGCGTGCTCGCCTCGGCCGGTTTCTCCGATGAGGAGACCG
>WLCQ01000019.1 GCA_009705225.1 Actinomycetota bacterium
GCAGTTCGCACGGCATAGAAGACGCTCCGGGGGAACGTGCGCGACAGGAGCAGGAACGACACCACGTCGAGCGGGTCCATCGATGTTCGATGCGCCCGCCGGTAGGCCTCGAGTGCGGAAGCAGACCGGAGGGTACCGACCCACTCGTGGAACCCTGAGGCCTCGAGATACTGCTGGCGCACCCGCAGCAGCCGTGATGACCATTCGGCCCGTTCGAGATTCCACCCGAGCTTGAGGAACCGCCAACCCTCATCGCGGGCGAGAGTCTCCGTCGCGACACCGGCGACGGTCTGGCACTGCTGGCGGACAAAGCCATACAGCTCATGGGGCTGCTGTTCGACCTCACTTCGCAGGTTGCGTGAGCGCATCGTGAGGCAGAACGAGTTGAGGGTCTCCCAGACCTCCGTGGAAAGCGATTCGCGCACCGTTCGGGCGTTCTCACGGGCGGCCTCGATGGCCGACACGATCGAACCGGGATTCTCGTGATCATCGACAAGGAAGGCCGACACCGCCGCACCGGTGACCGGGGCACGGCTCTCCTTGTAGGAGTCGTCGAGACCAACGGCGTGGAGCACGCCACGCCATGCTGTGCGCTCCTCGGCAACGGTGGCTTCGAGCAGTCCGTGATAGGTGACGTCAAGCAAACGAGCGGTGTCCTCCGCTCGTTCGAGGTAACGGCCCATCCAGAAGAGGTTCTCCGCGTCTCGAGCCAACATCAGGCCGTGACCTCCACATCGCCGGTGACCTCGAGCAGGGGTGTCGTGCTCGCGATCGCCGCCTCATCTTCGACCGGTTCGGGTGCCAGCACCCACGTGTCCTTGGAACCTCCACCCTGCGAGGAGTTCACAACGAGTGAGCCCTTTCGCATCGCTACACGGGTGAGCCCACCCGGGATCACTTCCACGGTGTCGCTGGTGAGCACGAACGGACGAAGATCGATATGACGACCTTCGAGATGATCGTCGATGAGCGTCGGGTGCCGCGAGAGCGAAACCACTTCTTGGGCGATCCAGTTACGCGGATCGGCGCGGATATCAGCCCGACATTTCTCCAGTTCGGCTTCGGTGGCGATCGGCCCGATCGTGATGCCGTAGCCGCCAGCTTCAGCGACCGGTTTGATGACGAGACGATCAAGGTTCGCCAGGACGAAGTCGCGCTGTTCCTGCTCCCAGAGCAGATAGGTGTCGACATTGGGAAGGATCGGTCGCTCGCCGAGGTAGTACTCGATCATCTGCGGCACATAGGCATAAACCGCCTTGTCATCGGCCACACCATTTCCAATGGCATTGGAAATGGTGACGTTGCCTGCACGCGCTGCCGCCATCAGTCCGGGTACCCCGAGCGTTGAATCCGGGCGGAAGGTCACCGGATCAAGAAATGCATCGTCCACACGCCGGTACACCACATCGACACGCTTCAGACCACGGGTCGTGCGCATGTACAGCACGTGATCATCGACGACGAGATCACGACCCTCGACTAACTCGACACCCATGTGGGCGGCGAGGAACACATGCTCGAAGTACGCCGAGTTGAACACCCCGGGGGTGAGCACCACCACAGTTGGGGAATCACCGGCCGCCGGAGGCGCCACACGACTGAGCGCACCGAGAAGTGAGCGGCCGTAGTGATCGACCGGGCGAACGGGCGCATCGGTGAAGACGTTCGGAAGCAGGCGGGTCATTGCGACACGGTTCTCAACCACATACGAGATCCCACTGGGGCTGCGCAGGTTGTCCTCAAGCACACAGAACTCGCCGTTGCCGTCCCGCACGAGGTCGATGCCAGCTACAAGACATCGGGCGCCGAGCGGCACAGGTATGCCGAACGCTTCGCGGGAGAAGCCATCGGAGGAGGTCACGAGCCACCACGGGATGATTCCGTCATGGATTGCCGCACGTTCGCCGACGTAGAGATCGTCAAGGAAACGGTTCAAGGCTGTGACCCGCTGTTCGAGCCCCGCTTCGATGACCTTCCATTCATCGGCCGTGATCACCCTGGGCAACAGATCCATCGGGAAAGTGCGCTCAATCCCTTCATCCTCCTCATACACCGTGAACGTGATGCCCTGACTACGAAACGCAGCATCACGGCGTCGCTCACGGCGGGCGAGATCATCAGCGCTGAAATGGCGCAACCGATCGAGAAGCCCGACGTAATGCTCTCTCACCTCTCCGGAGGGAGTGAACACCTCATCGAAGAAGCTTTCGGGGTCGTAGTCATCGAACAGTTCACCGGCCACGAAGTGAAAGTTACGGCACAGATTTGCCGAATTCAGCGGCGATCAGGCCACTTCACAGACCGTTCACAACTCCGAAACGGCCCGAAACAGTGTCAGCGGGTGGCCATGAACAGCTGAGCTGAACCAGCAACCAGAATGGCGAGTCCACAGGCGAGGGCGAGAAAGATCAGCTTGCGGGTGCTCACAGCGAAGATCGTAGCCTTGGTGCGGAATTCTTCAGCAGATGGGCATACGTTGACCACGCCCGGTGTTGTTTTCCCAGTCACGACCGATCAGGAGATCGCCCACAATGTCCGAAGCCACAAACTCCGATGCCGACAACACTGAAGCTTCCAGCGCCACAGGTGAGCCAGCATCAAGCACCCGACGGATTGCGATCACCGGCGCATCCGGGCTGATCGGCTCGGCGCTCAGCGCCGCGCTCCGGGCCGACGGAGACACTGTCGTACCCCTCGTACGCAGGGAGGTTCGCCAGGGCGAGACCGCCGTGCGGTGGGATCCCGCTGCAGGGACCATCGACGCCGCTGCACTCGAAGGTGTCGATGCGGTCGTACATCTCGCCGGCGCCGGGATCGGTGACCGCCGGTGGACAGACTCCTACAAGCGCGAGGTGCTCGAGAGCCGTACCAAGGGCACCGACCTCCTCGCCCGAACCCTCGCCGGACTCGAGACCCCGCCTTCGGTCATGGTGAGTGGAAGCGCTATCGGCATCTATGGCGAGACGGGCGAGAGCGAAGTGGATGAATCCGCTCCCCATGCCCGGGACTTCCTGGCGTCGGTATGCACCCAGTGGGAGGCAGCGGCCGCGCCAGCAGTAGAGGCAGGCATCCGCGTGCCGTTCCTGCGCACAGGGATCGTCCTGTCCCCCGACGGCGGAGCGCTCGCCAAACTGCTCCCTCTGTTCAAACTTGGTGCCGGCGGACGCATGGGTTCGGGTCGTCAGTGGTGGAGTTGGATAAGCCTCGCCGATGAGCTCGCAGTGATCCGCTGGTTGCTCGACAACGAGGTGAGCGGACCGGTCAACGCAACCGCTCCCGAACCCGTCACCAATGCCCAGATGACCAAGACCCTCGGCTCGGTGCTGCATCGACCCACACTGTTCCCCGTGCCCGCATTCGGACCCAAGCTCCTGCTCGGCAGCGAGCTCGCCCAAGCGCTGCTCTTCACCAGCCAACGGGTGGTTCCGAAGGTGCTCACCGATCACAACTTCAGTTTCGCCCACCCGACGCTCGAGTCCGCCCTGCGGGCCATGCTCGGCCGACCCGCTGCGGCCTGAGAGACTTGACCATGGCTTCGAAATATCCCGTCAAGCAGGTCTCGGTCTCCAGGTTCATCGCCGCGACACCCGAATCGATCTTCGATGTGCTCGCCGACCCGGCCAAGCACCCGATCATCGACGGCTCCGGCAGCCTCAAGAAGGTGAAGGGGAATCCGGGTCGACTCGAACTCGGGTCGCGTTTCTCCATGGGCATGAAGATCATCTTCAACTACTCGATCAAGAACACCGTTGTGGAGTTCGAGGAGGGTCGACGCATTTCGTGGCGTCATTTCGGTCGCCATATCTGGCGCTACACGCTCGAGCCTGTCGAGGGCGGCACCGAAGTGACCGAGACCTTCGACTGGGCGCCAGCCATCTCCCCCGGGATGATCGAACGGCAGGGTTACCCCACCAAACACCCGATCGATATGGCCAAGACCCTCGAACGCCTCGACACCTACGTCACCACCGGCGAGATCCCCGGAGCATCGTGATCGACGCACTGTGATCGATCCTGCGTATTCGAGCCTTCTTCGCCTCGGCTGGGATGAAGGTTGGGAGAAGGCTCTCTCCGAGATCGATCCACGAGCGCTACCGGGACGGGTGCTTCTCCACCATGGCGTCGGCTTGGTCCTCGCTCTTCCCGAAACCGTAGAAACGATCATGCTCACCCAGCGTCTTCACCCCGCACCTGCCGTCGGGGATTGGATCGCGGTGGTCGATGACGAAGCTGTGGCAATTCTCCCGCGCCGCTCGCTGTTGCGCCGGCGAAACGCCCACGGCGATGGCGAACAGCAACTTGCCGCCAACATCGACGTGGTGCTGCTCGTCTGCGGTCTTGACCGACCAGTGAAAGACGGCCGCATCCAACGTGGGACGGCAATTGCCCACGATGCCGGGGCGCGTCCCGTCGTGGTACTCACCAAGGCTTCACGTGATTCGGAGGGCATCACTGATGCCAGCGCCGCTGCTGACGAAGTTCGACTCGCTCATCCCGGCGTCGAGGTCGTGATCACCTCGGTCAAGGAGGGCGAGGGGCTTGACGATCTGCGTCGGATCATCGGGGATCGAACGGTCACCCTCCTCGGGGAGTCGGGAGCAGGGAAGTCCAGCATCGTGAACGCTCTGCTCGGTTCTGAGGTGGCCGCCACTGGCGACGTTCGCGAAGGTGATTCCAAAGGTCGACACACCACCACCAGCCGTGAGCTCCATCTGCTCCCCGACGGTGGCATCCTCATCGATACTCCCGGCATCCGGGCGGTCGGACTCGTCACCGACACCGATGCGGTGGCCGAGACCTTCACCGACGTCGATGAGCTTGCCGAGTCATGCCGATTCGCTGACTGCCAGCACGCAGGGCAGCCGGGATGCGCGATCGCCTCAGCCCTCGAGGCCGGCGAGGTCACGGTTGATCGCGTCGAGGCCTGGCGTCGTCTACGCGATGAAGCAGCTGATTCCTCTGCGAGTCGCCCCCGATGGACGCCACCACCGCCACGAGCTCGTCGACGGGCCTGAACATCAACCCTGCCGTGGAACGATGCGCCCAGCGCACGACCCCTTCAGAGTCAAGGACGACGACGGACCGCCGGTAGAACCCCATCGGGCCGAGCACTCCGTAGGCGGCCCCGACGGACCGATCGAGGTCGGCCAACAATGGGAACGCAAACCCTCCGTTTTCACGAGCAAAGACCTCGTGAGATTCGACCGATTGCGGGCTGATGGCGAGGACTGCAGCATCGACGGCGGAAAAGTCTGCGAAATCATTGGTGTAGCTGCGCAGTTGCACCGTGCAGACCGGAGAGTTGTCCGCGGGATAGAAGACAAGGACGACGGGACGCCCCAGGGTGCCTGCGAGCGAAAACTGCCGATGCTCGAAGGTCGTCCCATCGACCCCTTCGAGCGTGAAGCCCGGCGCGGAGTCTCCCTGACCGATCAACGCAGTCTGATCCGGGCCGGTGGTCGAAGCACTAGGAGATGCCGAGGGCCGTGTTCACTCGTCGCACAGCCTCGGCGACGGCCTGCGCAGCAGCGTTGAACTCGGCGACTGGAGGCCTGCTTGCACCCGTGAACTGAGCGACGAGTGGCTCGAGAGCCTCCTGCGCTGTGACCAGACCCGCGAGTTCAGCCTTCACAGCGGCAGGACAGTCGAGCGCCAAGACGGCGGCGTCGAACGTCTTCATGGCATCGACATAGTTGGCCGCGAACTGGGCGAACTGTGCGTTCATCTGCCCGTCCTGCGCCGCCTGTGAGAAGTAGCGCGCGATCCCATTGAGCTTCGACGCGGCAGCTTGGTACTCGAACTTGCATGCATTCGTGGCGACAGTGGTCGACGTCGAGTTCGCGGCGGTCGATGAAGATCCCGAGCAGCCGGCAAGGCCGACTATGAGCGCAGACGCGATGGTGACTGCGACAACGCTTCGACGCAATGAGCCGAGCACTCAGAACTCCAGATCCTGCATGAGTTCATCGGCAATATCGAAGTTCGAGTACACATCTTGGATGTCGTCGTTGTCCTCGAGCGCGTCGATCAGTCGGAGCACCGATTTCGCGGCATCGGCGGTTTCCAGAGCAACCGAGAGGTTGGCGACCATGGTGGAGTCAGCCGACTCGTAGGCGATACCTGCCTCGTCGAGCGCAGCACGAACCGACGGGAGATCTGTGGGTGCACACGTGAGGCTCCATGTGTCACCCTCGTCGGCGAGGTCCTCGAGGCCGGCATCGAGCGCGGCCATCATGATGTCGTCTTCATCAACGCCCTTGGCCAGGGTGATGATGCCCTTTCGTTCGAACTGCCATGCGACAGCACCCGGCTCGGCGATCGAGCCACCGTTCTTCTTGAGAATCGACCGCACATCGCCACCGGTGCGATTGCGATTGTCCGTGAGCACATCGATGAGCACCGCGACGCCGTTGGACGCGTATCCCTCATAGGTGATCTGCTCGTACTGGACGCCCTCGAGCTCACCAGTGCCGCGCTTGATCGCCCGTTCGATGGTGTCGATGGGCACCGAGTTGTCGCGAGCCTTCTGGAACATCGTGCGTAGCGCAGGGTTCATGGCCGGATCGCCACCGCCCTCGCGCGCTGCGACCTCGACCTGACGGATCAATTTGGCGAACACCTTGGCGCGCTTCTGATCAGCAGCGCCCTTCTTGTGCTTGATGGTCGCCCATTTGGAATGCCCTGACATTGCAGTCTCCTGTTCAGAACTTCGGGTCCGTACCGACCGAGGGTTCGGCGAATCGGACGGTGATCATGCTGCCACGCCAGCGAGGAACAACTCGTGCACACGCAGGTCGTCGGCGAGTTCGGGGTGGAATGAGGTGACGATCACTGCACCCTGACGGCAGGCCACCGGTCGATCGCCGTCGATCGTGGCCAGCACCTCGACCTCGGCGCCGGTGCGCTCCACAACCGGCGCCCGGATGAACACGGCGTGGATCGGAACCTCTCCGATCTCCGGGAGCTCGAGCTCGGTCTCGAAGGAATCGTTCTGTCGCCCGAAGGCGTTGCGACGCACATCGATATCGATGGCGGCGAAGGAACGCTGATCGGCGCGTCCATCGAGAACGCCGGCGGCCAGCAGGATCATGCCGGCACAGGTGCCGAGCGCGGGCATACCGTCGTGCAGTCGAATCTGGAGTGGGTCGAAAAGCCCGTTGAGGACAAGAAGCTTCGACATCGCCGAAGATTCGCCCCCGGGGAGGATGAGGGCGTCGACCGTGTCGAGCTGCGTCGGGGTCCGCACCATCACAGCCTCGATGTCGAGACGCGCAAGGGCACTGGCATGAAGGTCAACTGCCCCTTGAAGGGCGAGGATTCCGATCGTGGGCGACACCTGGGGGCTCCGATGACTGCATAGTCAACACCTCGATGAGAGCGGCGTAGCCGGACTCACCAACCGCGGTCGGCGAGCTTGGTCTCGAGGGAACCGATCTCGAGGCCGGGCATGGCGTCGCCGAGTCCGCGACTGACCTTGGCCAGGACGTCGGGGTCGTTGAAGTTGGCGGTGGCCTCCACGATCGCCCTGGCCATACGCGAGGGGTCTTCGCTCTTGAAGATGCCGGAACCGACGAACACTGCCTGGGCACCAAGTTGCATCACGAGAGAAGCGTCAGCGGGGGTGGCGATACCTCCGGCGCAGAACATGGGTACCGGCAGCGTGCCGGTGCGAGCGATCTCCTGCACGAGCGGGAGCGGAGCTTGAAGTTGCTTGGCCCATTCGAAGAGCTCAGCTGAATCAGCGGTGCCGATCTTGCGGATATCGCCGAGGATGCTGCGCAGATGACGAACAGCCTCGACAACGTTGCCGGTGCCGGCCTCACCCTTCGAGCGGATCATGCAGGCGCCCTCAGAGATGCGCCGAAGTGCCTCACCAAGATTGGTGGCGCCGCAGACGAACGGCGTGGTGAAGGCCCACTTGTCGATGTGGTGAGCCTCGTCGGCCGGGGTCAGCACCTCGGACTCGTCGATGTAGTCGACGCCGAGCGACTGAAGGATCTGCGCTTCAGCGAAGTGACCAATGCGGGCCTTCGCCATGACCGGGATCGTCGTGACCGCCTTGATGCCCTCGATCATCTCGGGATCGCTCATACGAGCCACGCCGCCGTCGCGACGGATGTCGGACGGAACGCGCTCAAGTGCCATGACGGCAATGGCGCCGGCATCTTCGGCGATACGAGCCTGCTCGGGGTCAACGACGTCCATGATGACGCCACCCTTGAGCATGTCGGCGAGTCCGCGCTTCACGAGTTGCGTACCTGTTTCCCTCACGGGCTGCGCATGGACGACGTTCTTGGACTTCGGTGCCTTTTTCGCTGCGGACTTGGTGACCGCGGCCTTTTTGACTGCCACTTGCGCCTCCTCGGCGGGATTCTTCCCCCACTCTACGGGCCAGTTCGGTGGGAATCCCAAGTGGGAGCCAACACTTCGTGATCAGTGGCGGACCGGCTGTGCGGCACCTGCCGGACCGGTGAGTGTCAGCGCTGGGCGGCGCTCAACTGATCGACGAAGGTCTGATCTGCCGCCCCGTAGGTCGTGACCGTCGAGCCCGTGCGGGGCAGTTCAACCCAGGTGCGACCCGGAGTGAGTTCAACGACTGCTCCGGCGGTATCCCGCAGCACTGCCGGCGAGAGGGCGTCGACACGGGACCACGTGGCTTCGATGGCATGCCCATCGGTGTACACGAGTGCTCGACCGGATCCGACGGTGAGCGCCATCGGTGAGCGACTGTCGGAGGGGCTCTGGCCGTACTGCGTGAACATCACGACGACATTGGCCGGGGTGACCTGACCGCCAGCGACATCCATGGTGGCACTGTCGGCCCGACCATGACGCGCGTCGACCTGAAACCGACGCCAACCTCCACGGGTGCCATCCCAGAGGTAGTCGATCACCGTTCCGCCACCGAAGTCGACCGAGAGTCCCAGCGTCGGAATCCCACCTACTGATGTCCCGGACTTCCTGAAGGCGAAAAGTGGTTTCGGCGCACCCTGACCCTGCGGAGCTTTCAACTCAAGGAGTTTCGGAAGGTTCGCATAGAGATTGTGCGGTGCCACCCGATCGTTGGATCGGAAGTAGGCGCCGAACGCGGCACTGTAGGAGGCATCGGTGAGCAGTCCCTTCCCTGCGGCGGCGGCAACCTCACCCATGACGCCGGGGTTACCACCCGACCATGCAAACAGCGGTTTCGAGAGACTGCTGACGAGATCGATATCGCTGGACCGGGCCGACCGAACCGGACCAACGGGTTCGGGAAGTTCCGAATGGAACACGAGGGCATAGCGGGTGATGCCCTCGACGAGCAGTTCGTAGACGACGTCGGCTCGCTCGATCCCTGTCTGCGGACGAGCGTCGGGGCTGTTGTCCATCTTGACCACGATCGCCGGGTGATCGCCGTCTTTGGCGGCGTCGGCCGCCGGAAGCCCGGTGAGTGGAAATGTAGGAAGCACCATTGTGGTTGAGGTCGTGCTGTCGACAGGGGCGGCGATCTTCTTCGATCCACCACAAGCAGCGGATACGAGTGCAAGGACCGTGACAGCCGCGATCAGGAGCAGCGCAAGACGACGGGTCATGGAATTCTCCGCTTCAGAGGAGTCGAAGCGCTTCGATGCGCAGATGCAGCGACGGACGATCAGCCACCGCGCGACCCTCGGCGCCGGTTGCGGCCATCCAGAGATGGTCGATTGTCGGATCGGGGCGGGTGAGGGCGGTGCCGACCCGCTCGCAGGCCTCCAACGCGGAGACGAGGCCTGGGGGATACCGGGTGAGAGCCACGCCCGCCTGATCAAGCAGGAGGTCACGGTCGGCGTCGGTGACGTAGGCGGCACCGGCGGCGATGAGACCCGAGAACGGACGGGCCAGAAGCGCCCCGAATCCACCCCCGTCGAGAGAGGTCGAAGGCCGACCCACTGATCGGACCGCCAGTGTGCCCGCAGGAAGGTCACCCTGACGGATCTCAGCGATGCCGCGACCGACGATTGCTTCGAGTTCGATGCGATCGAGCGCCATGAGAAGTCCGGTCGTGACGACCAACGCCGACTGTTCAGGGGTCATCCCGACGACGAGCATGTTCGCTGCGGGATCATCGACGATGCGCAGTGCGGGCACCGGCACACCTCGCTGAGCGGCGAGCCCCTCGGCCAGATTGGTGAGTCGGGCTTCGAAGGGGCCGCTGACCGGTTCAGCGCTGATCCGCGCCAGCACTTCGGCCTCGAGACCGATGCGTAGACGGCGAACCCGCACGACAGCGGCGATCGCGGTACCCACGATTCCCAGGACGAGCCCGAGCAGACCCAGTGCCAGCAGTAGGACTGCGCTGATGATGATGCCGAACGAGACAACGGGTACCACCGTCGCGAGCAGCAACGGGCGGATCGCCTTCGGGGCGTATTCGACAGTGGTGGTCACGCGAGAACCTCGGGACCTGAAACCTCGGGACGGGTCATGATCGGACCAGCCTACCGGCGCCCGAGCACCTGCTCGTAGAGCCCCTCATAGCGCTCGGCCAACTGGGCCATCGAGAAGCTCTCCGCACGAGCGCCGCCAGATTCCGTGAGTCCCTGGCGCAGGTCCGGCTCGTGGAGCACGCGCCGCAGCGCCGTTGCGAGTTCATGGGCGTTGCCCGGCGCAACCAGGACCGCGTCGAGGTCGGCGCGGGCCACATTCGCATAGCCCGGCAGCGATGTGGCCACCACTGCAGTGCGTGCCGCCATGGCTTCAAGGAGCACAACCCCGAATGATTCACCCCGCAGCGATGGCGCACAGAACACCGTGGCCGACCGCAGACGATTGATCTTCTCCTGCTCGGAGAGTCGGCCCAACCATTCGATCCGGACGTCACCGGCGACCCTGCGTCGAAGTTCGGAGGTCTCGGGACCATCACCTGCCACCCAGAGGCGCACCTCGGCTGGGAGTTCGCCCATCGCTTCGAGGAGCACGGAAAGGCCCTTACGCGGTTCGTGACGGCCAAGAAACAACACCGTCGGGTTCACGGTCTTCTCGACCGGAGCACCTTCATAGGCATCGAGATCAACGCCATTGAAGAGCAGTTCGTACTCACCGCCGACAGCTGTTCGGGCCATCTCCCGAGCGTCAGCGGAGACGGCACACCGCAGGTCGAGCTTCGCGGCCAACCAGCGCACGATCGGATTGAGCCAGCGATACCCAGCGCTTTCACCTGCAGCGTGGAACGTACCGACCAGTGGCTGCGATTTGAACAGCAGCGCAGTCTGGGTAACTCCGGGGGCGAGAGGTTCGTGGAGATTGACGATATCGAATCGCTCGTCACGAAGGGCCCTGATGGTTCGCAATTGGGCCGCAGGATCGGGAGCGATCGGCGCCATCGAGCCGTTCGCCGCCGTGGGAAGGCTGTCGCCGAGTGGCGTGACGCCGGCATCGGGCGGCGGGCCATCGCAGGGCCCGAGCACACGGACATCGTGCCCACGCGACCGCAGCGCGTGGGCCAGGCCCAGCACCTGACCCTGCACACCACCGGGCAGGCTGAGGCTGTAGGGACACACCAGTCCGATACGCATCTCAAACCTCCCGTCGGGAGGCGGGTCCCGCTGCGGGTCGGGGATGCGGCTTGCCGATCGCCTCGAGCAATTCGTAGTCGCTCGGCCAGTTCGGCTGTTGGAGATGCCACTGCTCGGGGGCGCGTCGTATCAGCCCCTCGAGACGGTCGACCATCTCGTGGGTAACCCGATCGACGTCGTCGCGGAGCCGGCCGCGCCGCTCGGTGTCGAGCGGCGGTTGCACAACCGCCCGATGCCCGTGGGCGCCCTCGAAGTAGATAGCCGCCGTCAGAAGCGGCGCTCCTGAACGAAGCGCCAGCATGGCCGGACCAGCGGGGATGGAGGTGACTTCGCCGAACATCTCGAGTTCGATGCCGTCACCGTTGATATCGCGGTCGGCGAGCAGACAGACGACATGGTTCCTTGCAAGTGCCCGGAGGATCTCTGTACCCGAGGAGGGTCCGAGCGCAATGACATTGATCCCGAGTTCGCGTCTGAACGACGCAAAGAATTCGAATAAGGCCGGCGGCTCAACTGCTTCGACGACGACCGTGACCTCATAGCCGCGTACAGAGGTGAGCCAGAAGCCCGACCAGTCCCAACCGCCGAGATGCGGCATCGTGACCACGACACCGGTGCCGGCATCGATGGCGTCCTTGATGTATTCGAAGTTCTCGACGACGAAACCGGCATCGACCTGCTCCGGCGACATGTCGGGGAGCCGGAAGGATTCGACCCAGTACCGGGCATAGCTCTCGAAGGTCTCGTCGACGGCTCGACGAAGGGCGCGTCCGTCGAGTTCGGGCCGAACCCGCTGCAGATGCCGGGCGACGATCATGCGCCGCTCCCTCGAGACCCGCGCCACAGTCCGGCTCAGTCCATTGGCCGTGAGATCAGCAAGCCGAAGTGGCAGCGTGCGCGAGGCGAACGCTCCGGCCCTGTAGGCCGCGGTGACGATATCGAGAGCCATGCGGCCCTATCGACGGCGACGTGACTGCAGGTTCTGTCGCCACGCGGTCGAGGTCGCCCGGGCGGCGCGACGACGAGGTGCTCGCCGGGTGGATGCGACCACCGGCCGTTCCATCGAAGCTTGGCGCCAGACCTTCACGAACCGCTGGACTGCGGTAACAGCCGTGAGCACAAGCATGACCCACAGAATGGGTACCAGGAGGGCCTGGAACAGCAGCCCGAGCCCGAGGAGGATGATCCGCTCTGCGCGTTCCATCACTCCACCCTTGGCGTTGAACCCAAGCGCTTCGGCCTTGGCCCGCTCGTAGGAGATGATGAGCGAAGCTCCAAGGACAGCCATCGGAAGCAGTGGCATCAGCCCCGGATCTGTCGAAGCGAGATGCCAAGCAACGCCGAGGAGCAGGAACGTGTCGGAGATGCGGTCGGCAACCGAGTCGAAGAACGCACCGCGAGGACCGGCGGTACCCGCAGCCTTGGCGACCGCGCCGTCGAGGGCATCGGGCAGACCGGTGAGCACGAGCAGCAGCAGACCGAGGGAAAGATGCCCGGTGGCAATGGCGATACCCGATGCCGCGGCCATGACGACACCGGCACCAGTGAGAACATCAGCGTTGACGCCGGCACGCCGGAGTTTGATGCCCACCGGCTTCAGACCTCGTTCGATGCTTGCCTTCCATCGACCATCGAGCATGGAGTTCTCCTTGGGCGCCCAGACAACTCGGGCAGCACATGTGGCGGCTATCACCAGACCTCCCAACGGTAGCAGTCGCCCGCCGCGCCTCTCCGGACTCTGTGGAGAACAGTCCTATCGAACCGATACCGTGAGCGCGTGACCGCTGACCACACCCCGATCGCCCCATCTGACGCAACGATCGCCCTGCGATCATTTCCTCGGCGCTATAGCGCTCTCGTGCTCCCGATCGCCGACCCGGTCATGGAGGCCCGGTCCCAGCAGGTGGGCCCCGAAGGCGTTTCGGCGCTTGAGTTGACCGCCGACACGGTGCGCACCTGGCTCATCCAGCGGGAAGCACTTCGACAGACCCAGGTCCACGACTTCCCGATCTTCCACCCCGCCATCCTCGACCCCGCCGAGCGAAACTGGCACAACCCGGTGGTCGATTCCTGCGATGCAGTGCTTGATCAGCTGGCTGATCTCGCCACGGATCTCGCCGACGATCTCGGGTCCATCCACGGCGACCAGTGGTACCGCAGCGGCACCATCGCCGGTGGCGGATCAGTCACAGCGCTCGAAATCCTCGATGCTGCAGTCGTCGTCGGCGCCGAGAACCTCCGTCGGATCGAACGGATCCTCGCATCGATCAGGAACTGAGCGCCGCCCAATCCTCAGGGTTGTCTTCGACGAACCACTCAACGATGGAGCCATCGACTCCGTCGACGAGAACCAGGCCTCGCTTCTCGGGCGGGTCGTCGGCGGAGTAGACGAGCACCCGCCAGGTGGGACGGCTCAGCAGACCGCGCCAGCCCATCTGAGCCGAGGCATGACCCACGGGAAAGCCGACCTGACGAGTGGCAGCCACGAGCGCATCGGATTCATCGATCGCAAGGTTCCATCCGGCGATGAAACTGTAGAGACCGATGAGGGCGAGCACCACTGCAGCGACGAGCATGCCGTTGTTGATGAGCACGGGCTCGTGGCCACGTCGAACGAACCACACGATGATGCACACCGCAGAGATAGCCCAGTAGAGATACGCGGGAATCCGCCGGCGATTGTTGTTCGGGAAGAGGTACGGCCCGACATAGCCGGCGGCATCGAGATCCTCGGGCAGCGCGTCGCGGATCTCCGCATCGCTCAGGGCCGAAGCCTCCGGTGTTCCATCGTTGGATTCAGACATCGCTGCGACCGTAGTCGGTGGGCCACGCAGCCCGAAGCCTCGTGCACGACACATCGAGGGGTTCGGGCAGCACCCGGGTGAGCGCCACCGAGGTCATGAAATTGGTGTCGCCTGCCCATCGGGGCAGCACATGGGTGTGGAGATGGGTAGGAACCCCAGCCCCGGCCGCTTCGCCGAGGTTGGTACCGACGTTGACTCCCTCGCAACGGTAGGCGGCTCTGAGCGCAATGACCGCCGCGGTGGTGAGGTCGGCGAGTTCATGGCGTTCCGGCACGGTGAGGTCCTCAAGTTGCGCGACAGCCCTGTTCGGAACGACGAGCATGTGGCCGCTGCAGTACGGATACGCGTTGAGCAGAACCGAACACGTGTCGCCGCGGTGCACCACGAACGCGGCATCATCGTCGAGACGAAGGATTCGCTCGAAGAGGGAACCGGTCTCGTCAGGCTCGAGCGAGGTGTCCCCGGGGGTGCTGACCGCAGCGATGTAGGAATGTCGCCAGCCGGCCCAGAGATGATCGAGTCCGGAAGCGCTCATGGCTCAGGCGTGGGACGTGACGTCGTCGCCGAGGCGAGCGATGAAATCGTCGATCGTGATGTCACGTTCCACATCGCCACCACGGGGGTTGACGCCGACGGTGCCATGGGCGACATCGTCGTCGCCGACGACGAGCACGTACGGCAACTTCTCCATCTTGGCCTTACGGATCCGGGCCCCCAGCGGCTCATCCGCCACAACTGTGTCGGCACGGAATCCCGCTGACTTCAACCTGTTGACGAGATCGCGAGCGAACTCATCGTGATCATCACGAACCGGCAATACCCGCACCTGCACCGGAGCCAGCCAGGCGGGGAATGCGCCCGCGTAATGCTCGAGCAGGACGGCGAAGAAGCGTTCGACCGAGCCGAACAGCGCCCGGTGGATCATGACCGGACGATGACGCTCGTTGTCGGCACCGACGTAGCTGAGATCGAATCGCTGCGGGAGTTGGAAATCGAGCTGGATGGTCGACATCTGCCAGGTTCGGCCGATGGCGTCGCGGGCCTGCACGGAGATCTTCGGGCCATAGAACGCACCGCCACCTTCGTCCATCACCAGCGTCATGCCCTTGTCGAGCGCCACCGTGCGCAGGACCTCGATGGCTTCCTCCCATTCCTCGTCGGTGCCGACCGCTTTGGTCTCGGGTTTGGTCGAGAGCTCCACATAGAAGTCGTCGAGCCCGTAGTCGCGCAGTAGATCGAGCACGAAGTCAAGAGCACGTGCCAACTCATCCGGAGCCTGCTCAAGGGTGCAGAAGATATGAGCGTCGTCCTGCGCGAACCCGCGGGCCCGGGTGAGCCCTTGAACCACTCCGGACTTCTCATAGCGGTACACCGTTCCGAACTCGAAGAGTCGCAGCGGCAACTCGCGGTAGGAACGCTGACCCGATCCGAAAATAAGAATGTGGAACGGGCAGTTCATCGGCTTGAGGTAGTACTCGGTACCGCCGTCGAGTTCCATCGGGGGGTACATGCCATCGGCGTACCAATCGAGGTGTCCACTCTTCTCGAAGAGGTTCGACTTGGTGATGTGCGGCGAGTAGACGAACTCATACCCGGCCTGCTCATGACGGACCCGCGAGTAGTCCTCCATGATGCGCCGGATGATGCCGCCCTTGGGATGGAACACGGCGAGACCGGAGCCGATCTCCTCGGGGAAGGAGAAGAGGTCGAGTTCGACACCAAGTTTGCGATGGTCGCGCTTCTCTGCCTCCTCAAGACGAGTGAGGTACGCCTCGAGTTCTTTCTTGGATGGCCACGCGGTGCCATAAATGCGCTGCAGCATCGGGTTCTTCTCATCGCCACGCCAATATGCGCCAGCAACACGCATCAGCTTGAAGTGGCCGAGTCGGCCGGTGTCAGGGACATGGGGTCCACGACAGAGGTCGATGAAGCGCGGCGGGTTCTCATAGGTGCGAACCAGACCGGTCTCGGTGGCCGACATCGGGTCCTCGGCGGCACCCCGAATGATTTCGCACTTGTACTTGTGATCACGGAAGAGTTCGAGCGCGCTCGCCTCGGGGATCTCGTCGCGGATAAAAGGTTGATGTTCCTTGATGATCTCGCGCATACGCGCATCAATACGCTCAAGATCATCCGGCGTGAACGTGCCACCTTCTGCGAGCTCGAAGTCGTAATAGAAACCGTTCTCGACGGGCGGACCGATGGCGAAGGTGGCGCCCGGGAAGAGGTCGAGCACAGCCTGCGCAAGCACATGGGCCGTGGAGTGACGGATCGTGTAAAGCCCTCGATCGTCGGTCTCGGTGATGATCGAGACAACATCGCCATCGGTGAGCGGCCAGACGAGATCGCGCTCGGTGCCGTTCACCGAACCGATGACTGCGGCCTTGGCGAGACGAGACCCGATCGAGGCGGCGAGATCGCGGATAGTGGCCCCTTCGTCGAGTTGACGCTCGGAACCATCAGGAAGGGTGATCGTGATCTGCGCAGACATGGAGCCGAGGTTACCTGAGGGTCGAATGAACTCCGGATGGATCCCGGGTGGTTCCCGGACTCCTGAACGGTTCAGACCGTGGGCTCTCCGACGAGGAACACTCCGAGCAGGGCTGCGGCACGCACCACGCTCTCACCGCGAGCGACCGCCGCATCGATGACCGCAACGGCTCCCGGTGTGTCGAGATCGTCGTCGAGTCGTGCCCTCACCTCATCGAGGGCGAGTTCGCTGTCGGGAACACCCTCAACAGTTGAGGTGGCGAGCCACGCATCGAGGCGGTTGGCGGCGGCGGGCATGATTTCGTCGTTCCATGACCACGAATCCCTGTAGTGGTGCGCCACGATACCGAGGCGGATGGCCCGGGTGTCGTAGGTCTTGCGGAGTTCGCTGATGAAGACGAGGTTCCCGAGGGACTTGGACATCTTCTCCCCGTCCATGCGAACCATGGCCTGATGCATCCAGTGCCGAACGAACGGAACGCCCGTTGCTGCCTCGCTCTGAGCCGCCTCACATTCGTGATGCGGGAAGATCAGATCGGATCCGCCGCCATGGAGGTCGATCGTGGTGTCGAGTTCGCGA
Organism: Actinomycetota bacterium; assembly: GCA_009705225.1. GTDB lineage: Bacteria > Actinomycetota > Acidimicrobiia > Acidimicrobiales > Acidimicrobilacustridaceae > Acidimicrobilacustris. The sequence continues at coordinate 17,409 of WLCQ01000019.1, forward strand.
AGCGCAAGGGCTGAGCATTCGATATGCCAGCCGGGTCGACCGGGACCCCAGAGTGATTCCCACGCTGGTTCATCTGGCGCAGACGGTTGCCAGAGAACGAAATCCAGGGGATCACGTTTGTTGGGATCATCGGGATTACCGCCGTGCTGGCGGGCCAGCTCGATCATCTCGTCGCGGGTGAAGTGCGAGATCTGCCCGAAGGTATCGACAGTGCTGACGTCGAAATAGACGGAACCACCGCTCACGTAGGCATGCCCATGCTCGAGCACCATGCCGATGAAACCGCGTATGTCGGCGATGGCCGAGGTTGCCCGCGGTTCGCTCCAGCATTCGACAACGTTGAGCGCCACCATGTCGGCATCGAACCGGGCAGTCTCAGCAGCGGCGAGATCGAGATAGTGAACACCGAGCTCGCGAGCTTTACGAAGAAGATCGTCGTCGACATCGGTGACGTTGCGCACGCAGCGAGTTTCATGACCGAGATCTCGCAGGCGCCGCTGCAGCACGTCGTAGGTGACATAGGTGGCGGCATGCCCGAGATGGGTGGCGTCGTACGGGGTGATGCCGCAGGTGTACATCGTGACAACGGGACCCGGTTCGAAGGGTACGACAGCACGACGGGCCGTGTCGTAGAGCCGCATCATGATGCGACTTCAGCGAACGACATGAAGATGGTGTTGTCAGTCATCGATGATCCCTGGGCTCAGAACTCTCGCAGGCTACCGGTTCGCAACCAGGTTGCTGAGCACCTAGGCGGGAAGATTACGACCGGTGAACTTGATCGCCACCCGGGTCTTGTAGCGCAGGTTGAGTTCCAGCAGCACTGCTGTGAACGCTTCGATCGGTGCGGCCTGCGTGAGGTCGCCGGCATCGAGCACCCGCATCACCGGGATCTGACCGATGAGGTCCATGCAGATCCGCTTGGCATCAGCGTGATCGGAACAGACGAGCACGTCGCTCTCAACCGGGTGGGCGAGATCGCCGAGCTCCTTCGCCGGAACATGATGCAGCGCCGCGACAACGCGACAGTCAGGCACCGCCGCCTGCACACTTGCTGCGACCGAACCGCGGGGCGGCACGAGCGGCTGGAACTCATGCCCGACGCGCACAAGAGCGTTCGCCATGGAGAGGACGACCTTGCCGTGGAGGTGTTCGCCGACCGCCTTGGCAGTGGTCCAGGCCGCGTCCCATGGTGTGGCGATCACGATGAGATCAGCCATTGCCGCGCCTTCGTTGTCAGCGGCGGAGATGCTGAGTTCGTGCTCGGGCCAGCGACCCTTCAGTTCGTTCACAACCTCCTGGGCTCGTTCTGCCGAGCGGGAGCCGAGGATGACCTCGTGACCCGCAACGGCGAGCCTCACGCCGAGACCACTTCCAGCAGGACCAGTTGCACCAAGAATTCCGATCTTCACGTGCGAGACCGTAGTCGCATCGGGCTGTCTTTGTTACCGATCGGTAAGTTCGGCTTGGGAGCAGTGTCACCGCGGATCAGTCACGCGGTCCGGATCACGTCGACGCGACGCCTATCGTTCGAAGACATCCATAGGAGGAACCATGGGACTTCTCGAAGGCAAACGACTGCTCATCACCGGTGTGCTGACCGAAGCATCAATCGGGTTCGGCGTTGCTGCGCTCGCCCAGCAGGAAGGGGCAGAAATCATCCTCACCGGTGCCGGCAATGGAATGAAACACACGGAGAAGAGCGCAAGGAAACTTCCGACCGAGCCCGTCGTGCTCGAATTCGATGTCTCTGACCCGAGTCACATCCCCGCCCTGCGAACCGAACTCGAGCAGCGTTGGGGAACCCTTGACGGCGCACTTCACGCCATTGGATTCGCCCCTTCGGTGTGTCTTGGCGGAACGTTCATGGACGCCACATGGGACGACGTCGCGGTGGCATTGAACATCTCCGCCTACTCGCTGAAGGCTCTCGCTGAGGTGGTCGCTCCGCTCATGCCGAACGGTGGTTCAATCGTCGGACTCGATTTCGACAACACCGTTTCGTGGCCCTCCTATGACTGGATGGGTGTAGCCAAGTCGGCATTCGAATCCACCTCCCGGTATCTGGCTCGCTATCTCGGTGCGCAACAAATCCGGGTCAATCTCGTGGCGGCCGGTCCGATCAAGACCATCGCCGCTCGATCGATCCCCGGCTTCTCCAAGTTCGAGGATGTCTGGGATGAGCGGGCGCCACTCGGCTGGGATGTGCGCAATGCCCCAGGCGTGGCCAGAGCATGTGTGGCACTGCTTTCGGACTGGTTCCCGCAGACCACCGGCGAGGTCATCCACGTCGACGGCGGATATCACGCCACCGGCGCCTGACCGGACACGAACTCCCGTCACCCGTATTGCTCCCGCGAGCGGGGCTCTCAGTCGGCGGTCGTGGCGCCCTGGGGATCGCCCTCACCGGTGAGCTCATTCAGGAGTCCTCCGAGGAGATCGTCGAGCGTGACGATCCCTACCATTGACCCACTATCGGGATCCACGACCTTGGCAATGTGGACACCGGTCGCTTGCATCGCAAGCATGACTGGTTCGACTGTTGAATCGGCCACAGCTACCGGAAGCGAGCGGGTGATCTCCCCGACGGTGGTTGACGTCATGACTGATCGATCAATCGTCAGCAGGTCTTTCGCGTGAAGGAAGCCACGCACATCCTCGGCTCCCCCCTCCCCCACGACGATCAGCCGGGTATGCAGCGAAGCGGCGAAGAGTCGCTCTGCATCGAGGGTGGTGTCTCGCGCCGACACCGTGCTGATCGCATCACGCTGGACCATCATCGACCGAACCTCTCGACCACCGAAATCGAGCACACCTGAGAGGATCGCCGCCGCCGTGTCGGGGATCACGCCACCCTCCTTCGACGCCGCAACAAGTACTGCGAGCTCCTGTGAGGTGTGCGCACTCACCAGTTCGTCGCGCGGTTCGACACCGAACATCCGAACACCGGCATTCGCCGCAACATTCAGAACCGTGACGAACGGACGGGCGAGGATGAGGTACGGCCGGTTCGGCCCGGTCAGAACGCGAAGCGTCGCCTCCGGCCGGCTGAGGGTGATGTTCTTGGGAACCATCTCTCCGAACACCATGTGCGCGAACACAACGATAAGAAGCGCAATCACTGTGGCGATCGGATGCACCCAGCCCTCCGGAACCTTCGGGAGGTGCTCAATGGGCGTAGCGAGGAGATGTGCGATCGCTGGTTCCCCCAACATGCCGAGCAGCAGCGACGCGATCGTGATGCCGAGTTGCGCGCCTGCAAGTTGGGCGTTGAGGTCGCGCATGGCGGCAAGGGCACGCGCTGCCGATCGGTCGCCGCTGTCAGCAAGCGGCTCGAGCCGGCTACTGCGCGACCCGACAAGAGCGAACTCAAGGGCAACGAAAAACCCATTGACGGCAAGGAGGACAAGGATGATCACGAAGGGCCACATGGTCATCGACCTCCTGAATTCGGATGGTCGACGCCCGACGAAGCACCTGTTGGCAATCTGCGGACAAACGTTGGCGACTGCACACGGACCTCAGCGATGCGGCGACGGTCCATGGACTCAACGCGCAGGGTCCAGCCCTCGAACACGACGACCTCTCCAGCACCGGGGATGTGTCCGAACAGGTCGAGCAGGAACCCTGCGAGCGTCTCATACTCACCCTCGGGGATCTCCAGGGTGGTTCGATCGGTGAGTTCATCGGGGTGAGTCGTGCCCGCAAGAATCCATTCGCCGTCGGCGACCGATCGACTTATTGGCTTTACACGGGGATCGTGTTCGTCGGCGATTTCACCGACGATCTCCTCAAGGATGTCCTCAAGCGTGATGATGCCCGCCGTGCCGCCGTATTCGTCAACGACCACGGCCAGATGAGCATTCTCACGATGGAGGTCGATGAGTACTTCGGCGAGGTCGCGACTTTCGGGCACGGCGAAGACGGGTTCGATGAAACCAATGACCGGCGTTGACGGTCGGTCCTCGGCGACAACTCCGTGCACCCTGCGGACATGGACCACCCCGAGAATCTCGTCGAGGTCGTCGTCGTACACCGGGAACCGGGAATGCCCCGAGGCGATCGCAAGAGCAACGAGGTCATCAATGGTGGCGTCGCGGGGAAGTGCTGCGACCGCAGTGCGAGCAATGAGGACGTCCTCTGCCACCTTGCCCTCGAAGCGGATCGTGCGGGTCAACAGCTCGCTGGCCCCGATGTCGAGGGTGCCCTCTTCTCGCGAGGTCTCGACAAGCGCCTTCAATTCCGGCAGCGTACGAACCCGCGACAGTTCGTCAGCCGGTTCAACCCCGAGGAGTCGCACTGTGCGGTTAGCGGCGCCGTCGAGGAGCCTGATGAGCGGGCCGAAGATGACTCCGTAGACAGCAATAGCTGGCGCCAGAAGAAAGGTCGTGGTCTCGGGACGAGCGATGGCCAACCCCTTGGGGACCAGTTCGCCGACAATCATCTGAACAAACGTGGCGATTGCGATTGCGAGAGCGAGTGATATTCCGCGGGTTGCGCCTTCACCCACGACCGAAGAGAGCAGCGGTTCCAGAAGCCGAGCAACCGCAGGTTCAGCAACGATGCCGATGAGCAACGACGTGATCGTGATACCGAGTTGTGTCCCTGAGAGGTGGAACGACAACCGCGGGAGCAGCGACCGCGAAGTTCGCGCTCCACGACGACCCGCGTCCGCAGCGAATTCGACGCGATTCGGATCGACCGCAACCAGCGCAAATTCAGCCGCGACGAAGAATCCGTTGAGGAGGATGAGAAGAACAACAGCGAGAAGACCGAGCGCGGTGGCGATGAGGGGAGCCTACTGTCGCCGTTCAGTGGTGTTGCGGCTTGCCCAGGCCCACCAGCGCCCATGACGATGCTCAAGTTCGAGCGGCGTGCCGAAGCATGTCGAGAGGGCGTCCGCTGACAACACCTCGGCGATCGTTCCGGCCTGCTGCACCCCACCATCGGCGATGAGCAGGACGTGCGTGAAGCCCTCAGGAATCTCCTCGACATGGTGGGTGACCAACACCGTGGCCGGCGCGTCGGCGTCACCGGCGAGATCACCGAGTGCACCGACGAGATCCTCCCTGCCGGCGAGGTCGAGACCCGCTGTCGGTTCATCGAGAAAGACGATCCCCGGTCGTGGCATCAGGGTGCGGGCGAGAAGCACTCGCTGCCGCTCCCCAGAGGACATCGAGACGAAGCTTCGCTCGGCGAATCCACCGACCCCCAGCCGTTCGAGACAGTCGAGGGCCCTGGCCCGATCGGCATCATCGTAGGAATGCCACCAGGGCTCCAGCGCAGCATTCTTGGCCGTCATCACAACATCGATCGGAGTGAGATCTGATCGCAGCATGTCTGCCATACCGTTGCTGGCCACGCCGACCAGTCGACGCAGGGAACGCACATCGGTTCGACCGAGTTCATGCCCGAGCAATCGAACCGAACCACTGCTCGGATGGAGATACAGCGAGCCGATCCGTATCAGCGAGGACTTGCCACAGCCATTTCGACCGAGCACCACCCACCGCTGGCCCGCTTCGACGGACCAATTGATACGACGCAGGATCGACCGGCCGTCGCGCACCAAACCGACATCTTCAAGTACGAGCGCCGGTGCGCCGGGAACCGGTTCGACGGCCGTGACGGCCAAGGTCTACTTGTCGATCAGGAGGGCGAGAGCAATAGACGTGAAGGTGAACACGACACCCGCAACCACTGTGAGTCGATCGAGGTTCTTCTCAACGACCGTTGAGCCTGCTGCCGAAGCGCCCAGACCGCCACCGAACATGTCAGAGAGACCACCGCCACGGCCGCTATGGAGCAGCACGAGGAAGATGAGAGTCAGCGAAACGGCGACGTGGAGGATGAGGACGGCGATGAGCACGGCTGCAGACGATATCAGGCGAGTCGGTACTGCACGATTCGGGCGAATTCATCGGCGTCGAGCGCCGCCCCACCGACCAGAGCACCGTCGATATCGGGCTGGGCCATCAGTTCTGCGGCATTCGTGCCCTTCACCGAGCCGCCGTACTGGATCCGAACCGCAGCGGCAGCATCGGCGCCCTTCATTTCGGCGACCTTTGCCCGAATCCAGGCGCACACCTGCTGGGCGTCCTCGGAGCTTGCGGTGCGGCCGGTGCCAATGGCCCAGATCGGCTCATAGGCGATGACCATGGCCGCCACCTGCTCGGCTGAGAGGGCATCGATTCCTGCATGCACCTGACCGGTGACCTTGCCGTGAGTGGCTTCGCCCTCACGTTCGGCGAGGGTCTCACCACAGCACAGGATGGGGGTCATGCCATTGGCGAACACAGCGGTGACCTTGCGGGCGACCTCGATGTCGGTCTCTCCGAAGATCTCGCGCCGTTCGCTATGGCCCACGATGACATAGGCGACGTTGAGCTTGGCAAGCATGCCGGGGGCGATCTCGCCGGTGAATGCGCCGTTGGTCTCCCAATGGCAGTTCTGGGCACCGATGGAAATGCTCACCTTCTCGCTTTCGAGGAAGGTCTGCACGGTACGGATGTCGGTGAACGGTGCGTGCACCGACACATCGACTGCTTCGTAGTCGTCCTTCGTGAGCAGATACCGCAACTTGTCGAGGGTGGAGGTTGCCTCGAAATGGTTGAGGTTCATCTTCCAGTTACCGGAGATGAGAGGTTTACGAGCGGGCATTGGATGCTCCTCTGAGCGCAGCGAGCCCGGGAAGGTCGCCGTTCTCGAGCAGTTCGAGTGACGCACCCCCACCGGTGGAGACATGGTCGACCTCGTTGGCCAGACCAAAGGCGTCGAGAGCTGCGGCGGAATCGCCACCGCCGACCACGGTGAAGCCGCGGGCCTCAGCCATCGACTGCGCGACGTGACGGGTGCCGGCCGCGAAGCGGGGGTCCTCGAACACACCCATCGGCCCGTTCCAGAAGATGGTTCGGGCTTCGCCGATGATGTCGCCGAATTCGGCTGCCGTTCCCGGGCCGATGTCGAGACCCTTCCAACCTTCGGGGAGATCGGAACCCATCTGCCGAACCTCGCCCCCGGCAGAAGGATCGCCGATCTGACCGCCCGGGCCGAGCGCGGTGACATCGTGCGGGATGTGGATGGTGATGCCCGAATCGAGCAGTTCACGGCAGGTATCGATCTGGTCGACCTCGAGCAGGGAATCGCCAACGCTGTGACCTTGGGCCGCCAGGAAGGTGAAGCACATTCCGCCGCCAATGATGAGCGCGTCGGCGACCTCGCTCAGCGCCTTGATGACCCCGAGCTTGTCGGAGACCTTTGACCCGCCGAGGATCACCACGAAGGGTCGGGCCGGCGACTCACGCAATGGGAGCAGCACCTCGACCTCGCGTTCGAGCAGACGACCGGCGGCCGAAGGCAGGAACTGCGGTGGACCGACGATGGATGCATGCGATCGATGCGAAGCACCGAACGCGTCGTTGACATAGAGATCCTGGCCGGCAATGAGGCTCTGCACGAAAGCCGGATCATTCGCCGTCTCGCCGGCATCGAATCTCAGGTTGTCCAGAAGTTCCACCCCCGGAGCGAGCTCCGCCAGACGGCGGCGCACCGGTTCCACGGAGTACTTCGGATCCGGAGCACCCTTCGGTCGACCGAGATGGGTGCAGGCCGTGACGGTGGCACCACGACTGGTGAGCCACTCGATCGTGGGGAGCGCGGCACAGATGCGGAAATCGTCAACGATCTCGCCGTCGGCGATCGGGACGTTGAAGTCGGCGCGCAGCAGGACTCGCCGACCATTGACGTCGCCGAGGTCCTCGAGGGTGGGAACGCTCATGGGTCAGTGACTACTTGGAGGCCATGACCGTGACGAGGTCGACAAGACGATTCGAGTAGCCCCACTCGTTGTCGTACCAGCCGAGGATCTTCACCAGGTTGCCCATGGCCATGGTCAGCTTGGAGTCAAAGGTGCATGAGGCCGGCTCACCGACGATGTCGGAGGAGACGATGGGCTCGTCGGTATAGACCAGAACCTTCGAGAGCGGACCAGACGACGCCGCCGCCTTGAAGGCCGCATTGATCTCGTCGACGGTGACATCACGCTTGAGCACACCGACGAAGTCAGTGATGGAACCGTCCGGGACGGGAACTCGCAGTGCCGTGCCGTCGAGCTTTCCCTTCATGGCTTCGAGCACGAGGCCGGTGGCCCGTGCCGCTCCGGTGGACGACGGAGTGATGTTCGCGGCCGAGGCGCGGGCACGACGCATGTCGGAGTGCGGTCCGTCGACGAGGTTCTGATCGCCGGTATAGGCGTGCACAGTGGTCATCAGACCCTTCTCGACGCCGAATGCGTCGTCGAGGACCTTGATCATCGGCACGAAGCAGTTCGTGGTGCACGAGGCGTTCGACACGACCTTGTGGATGGCTGGGTCGAAGGTGTCGTCGTTCACGCCGACCACGAACGTGGCATCGGCCTCGGTGGCGGGTGCCGAGATGATCACGAACGGGGCGCCGGCATCGAGGTGGGCTGCGGCCTTCGAGCGATCAGTGAAGAACCCGGTGGACTCGACGACGATGTCGACACCGAGCTCGGCCCACGGAAGATCCTTGGGCTCACGGATTGCCGTGATCTTGAGCAGCTTGCCGTCGACGAGGATGCCGTCGTCAGTGGCTTCGACCGTGGCGTCGAGACGACCCATGACCGTGTCGTACTTGAGCAGATGGGCCATGGCCGGGACAGACCCAAGGTCGTTGGCGGCAACGATCTCGATGTCGGCGCCCGACTGGCGCACTGCGCGGTAGAAGTTCCGTCCGATGCGGCCGAAGCCGTTGATGCCGACGCGGATCGTCATGATGGGTGAAGCCTCCTGGGGCTGCGTATAGCGACGGGCAGACCTTAGGCCACGCGCCCGACAACACCAGCGAACCGCTACCGCCCGATGTCGCGATGGGTGACCCGCAGGTCGGAACCCCGCTCGCGCAGGACCGCTGCCACTGCCTCGGCGATCGCCACCGAGCGGTGTCGACCACCGGTGCAGCCGAACGCCACCGTGAGATACGACTTCCCTTCGGCGACGTATGCCGGCAGGAGCAGCTCCAGAAGTCCATCGATCTGGTCGAGGAACGCCTGGCTCAGTGGCTGGCCGAGGACGTAGTCGCGGACATCGGAATCGAGGCCGGTATGGGGTCGGAGCTCCTCGATCCAATGGGGATTCGGAAGGAACCGGCAATCGATGACGAGGTCGGTGTCGAGCGGCAACCCGTGCTTGTACCCGAATGAGGTGATCGTGGTCTGCATACCGCCGGCCGGTGCGTCAGCAGCGAAGAGGTCCAGCATCCGGCTGCGCAACTGATGCACGTTGAGGTCTGAGGTGTCGATCACGACATGGGCCTCGGCCTTCACCGGTTGGAGAACCTCGCGTTCCTGCTCGATCGCTTCGGCGAGCGTGAATTCGGCGGTAGCCAGAGGATGTCTGCGCCGTGTGCTCTCGTAGCGCCGGACCAGCACATCGGTGCTTGCTTCGAGGAAGGCGATCCGCAACCGGAATCCCTGTGCTCGCAGCTCCGCCAGCGCAGGGAGTGCATCGGAGTGGTACGGCCCGGTGCCAACCACGAGCACGATCTTGGAAATGCTGGTGCCGGGCGCCTGCGCCAATTCGGCGACCTTCGGGATGAGCGCGGGCGGGAGGTTGTCGATGACGAACCAGCCGAGGTCCTCGAGGATGTCGGCAGCCTGGGATCGGCCAGCACCTGACAACCCGGTGATCACCACGAAATCGCTCACATCGCAACGCTAGCGGCGCGACGTCAAACGGGCGATCCCGACCACATAGAGTCAGTTCATGGACCAGCTCGTAGCCCTCGCCCGCTCCGCAGACCTCTTCCAGAGCAAGCTCAGCAAAGTGCCGCCCTCAGCGATGCAGAACCCCACGCCCTGCGAGGGCTGGGACGTCGCCGAACTCATCCGCCACTCGATCGCCGGCGCCACCATGTCAGCCGCCCTCATCCGCGGCGCCAGTCGCGAAGATGCAATCGCCTTGCTCTCCGGAACCCAACTCGAGGCTGATGTCGTCGGGCAGTTCCGTCGCTGTGCCGATGATCTCGCTGCCGCCTTTGCCGAGCCCGAAGCACTCGATCGCATGGTGGCCCATCCGGCCATGGACATGCCCGTGGGCCAGATGCTCGGCTTCCGCATCGGCGACAACCTCGTGCACGCATGGGACCTCGCCCGGGGCGCCGGTGTTGATGAGACTCTCGACGATGAACTTGTGGCAATGGTGTGGGAGAGCGTGCAGCCGATGCGCCCGTTCATCGGCCAGGTCGGCCAGTTCGGCGAGGGGCCGAGTGGAAGCCGCGACGACGCTCCGCTCGACATCCAACTGTTGGACTTCATGGGCCGACGTCCCTGAGCGTCCAATGCCTCAGCCGACCGATCGGCAACCTGCCGACCATTCACGGCCGATCAGTCAGTACGTCGACGAGCAACCAACGTGAGGAGCCGCGGGATGGTGGCTACCTCGACGTACTCCGGGGCCCGATCGATGAAGCCCTGCGGTGGGGCCGGTTCCAGCAGTCGCTCCAGCATCAGTCCATTGTCGGCCATGGTGTTGATGTAGCGGCCCAGGGGTCGGTGCACGAAGCGGATGAACACATCCTTTTCGACCTCTTCGACCACTGCCTGCTCGACGAGGTACGGACCGATCCGCCAGTACTGCTCAGGCGGATCGATCA
>WLCQ01000190.1 GCA_009705225.1 Actinomycetota bacterium
CAGCAGTGATGTGGAGAACACGTTGATCTGGGTGGGGACTCGACTGCGCTTGAGGTTCCAGATCTCGATCGGGAAGGTGTTGTCGAGGCCTGAGTTGAGATAGGTGATGATGAAGTCGTCGAGCGACAGTGCGAACGTGAGCATCGCGGCGGCCAAAACGCCCGGGGCGATGAGCGGCAGCGTGACCTTCATGAACGTGCGCACCGGGCCGGCACCGAGGTCGGCGGCTGCTTCTTCGAGGCGCCAGTCGAACCCGCGGATGCGGGCCCGCACCGTGGTGGCCACGTAACTGACCGAGAACATGACCTGGGCGATGATGATGGTGACGAAGCCGCGTGACCAGTTGAGGGTGACGAACAAGGTGAGCAGCGAGAATCCCATGACCACTTCGGGCATTGTGAGCGGCAGCACGATGACTGCTCCGAGCAAGCCCTTGGCCTTGAACTTGTACTTCACCATGGCCATACCCATGAAGGTGCCGAGGATGGTGGCCAGCAATGTGACCACGAAGGCCACCTTGAGGCTGTAGACCAAGGAATCAGTGAGTTCCGGATACTTGAACGGGTCTTTCCAAGCAGCGAGCGAGAACTTGTTCCAGATGTAGTTGTATTTCCCGGCCGGTTCGTTGAACGAGTAGATGACCGTGACCACGATGGGCGTGAACAGGAAGACGAATCCGAACACCGCCCACGCGATGAGTGCGACGCGACCGACGCGTCGCACCGCTGGTGAATCAGCGACGCTCATGCGAGGTCCTCCGTGCCGAGGATGCGGGCGTAGATGATGACGCCCACGAGGATGATGGCCATCAGCATGAACGACAGCGCTGAGAGTTCGGGGCGGAAGAACTCCTTACCGAAGTTCTTCTCGATGATGTTGCCGATCATGACCGTGCGCTCTGAGCCGAGCAGTTCGGAGTTGACGAAATCGCCCGCGGCGGGGATGAACGTGAGCAGCGTGCCGGCGAACAAGCCCGGCAGCGAGAGCGGAAGCGTGACCCGGCGGAACGCCCGGGCCGGGCTTGAGTAGAGATCGGCGGCAGCCTCAAGCAGACGACGGTCCATCTTCTCGAGGCTCACATAGATGGGCAGCACCATGAATGGCAGAAAGTTGTAGGTGAGGGCGGCCACGACAGCGAACGGTGAACCGAGGATGCCCTGGTTCTCATTGAGCACGCCGATGCCGTGCAGGATGCTGACCACAGGGCCACCGTCGAACAGCAGGATCTTCCAGGACAGTGTGCGCACCAGATAGGTGACGAAGAACGGCAGCACCACAAGAGCGAGCAGCATGTTCTTGAAGCGTCCGCCCTTGGTGGCGATGACATACGCCAACGGATACCCGATGATGATGGCGGACACCGTGGCGATACTGGCGTAGACGAATGTGCGAATGATGACGGTGCTGTTATCGGAGATGACGGAGCTGTAGTTCGAGAACCCGCCGCTGCTGAGCGAGAGCCGCCCGAGACTGAACAGCGGGATGATGAAGAAGATCAGCAGCCACAACGCGCCCGGCGCGATGAGCAGATAGGGCGTGAACCAACGCCGCGCGAACACGCCGGAGTCGTCGGCCTCCTTCTTGGAGGACCGACGACTCTTGGCGGGCGTGGACACGGTGGTCATCGGTGGATGATGGCCGCTGCTACTGCTGGGTGGCCGCGGTGAACGCGCGGCTGACTTCTTCGATGTCGTCGGCGCTGAGCACGTTGAACTCGTACAACGGCGGATTGGCCGGCGGGTTGATGAACGGGCTGGCCTGTGCCTCGGGCGACATGAGAGCGACAGCGCCCTGCACCGGAGGCTCGTAGCTGATGGCCTCATAGAGCGGTGCGGCGATGTCCGGGGTGTACACGTAGTTGAGGAACTCGTTGGCCCCCTTGGCGTTGCTGGCACCCACGGTGATCATGGCGTTGTCGACCCACTGCATGCCGCCCTGCTCGGGGATGAGCCATTCGAGATCGGGGTTGGTGGCCTGCAACGAGCCGATATCGCCCGACCAGGCCACAGCGAGCCAGGTGTCGCCGAGTTCGAGATCCTCGGTGTAGGAGTTGCCGGTGACCTTCTTGAACTGGCCTTCGTCGCGGGCTTTGCCGATCTTGTCGACAGCCTCGAGCATCTGGGCCTTGGTACCGGTGGTGGGGTTGTAGCCCATGCCCAGCATGGTGAGCCCGACGGTGTCGCGCAGTTCGTCGAGAATCGTGACCTTGCCCTTGAACTTCGGGTCGAAGATGGCATTGACGTCGGTGAGCTTGCCGCCGACCTTGTCGGGGTAATAGGCGATGCCGGTCTGACCGATGGCCCACGGCACGGAGAACTTACGGCCCGGATCCCAGCTGGGGTTGGCCAGCTTCGACACGACGTTCTTCTTGTTGGAGAACACGCTGGCGTCCAGAGCCTGGACCCGGTTGGCACCGATATACGCGGCTGCGTTCCAGCTGGTGAGCACGATGATCTCGGCTCCGATGCCCTTGCCCTTATCGAGGGTGTCGGCGTACTTGGTGTTGAACGACTCGTTGCCGTCGATGCTGGCCTCGTAGGTGACCTTGATGCCGGTGGCCTTGGTGAAGCCTTCGATCGTGGCCGAGGTCGAGGGGTCGTCATTCTCGATGTAGAGCGGCCAGTTGAGCATCGTGATGCTGCCGGTGTCGCCCGAGGCGTTATTGCTGCTCGAATCGGAACTGCAGGCGGCAAGGAAGGTGGGGCCGAGAGCGAGGCCACCGAGGGCCAAGCCGCTCATGCCGAGGAATCGGCGACGCGAGGTGCTGTGCTGGGCGAACGCAGCGAGGATCTCGGGATCAGGGGTGGACTTGGCCATGGTGTCTCCTTCGAGTGCGAAGCGGGATGGGAGTGACCCGAGTGGGTCCGGAACTGCTTGGGTCGTGAAGGTGAATTGATAGAATTGCTGGAACTGCTGGTGGTTCAGCCCTCGTCGACCACGTCGATGGCGGTGAGGGGATGGTCGGGTGATGCGGGGAGAACCGATGCCGCCGACGCGCTCCATGAGGCGAACACGGAGTCGCCTGGGCGCAGCATCGGGAGGTCGTGATCGGGATCGATGTTGGCGATGATGGGAGTTTCGTCGCTGGCGTGAAGCACGAGGCGAACGATGGGACCCTGGAAGGTGAGGTCGACCACGGTGCCGCGGATTCGTTGGTTGGTGGGGCCGGGGTCGTTGGTGGAAATGGTGATTCGCTCGGGACGGACCATGAGCACGGCATCGATACCGGATCGGAGCGCATCGCTCTGGCAGCGGCCCTTGAGAGACGCCCCGCCGAGAGCCACGATGTCGGCGGTGTCCCCGGATCGTCCGGTGACCGCGCCGGGCCAGAGGTTGGCCTGGCCGATGAATCCGGCGACGAACACGCTGGCGGGGTTGTCGTAGATCTCGGTGGGGGAGCCGATCTGTTCGACCCGCCCATCGGACATGACGGCGATGCGATCGCTCATGGTGAGCGCTTCTTCCTGGTCGTGGGTGACATACACGAAGGTGATGCCAACCTCACGCTGGATGCGCTTGAGTTCGAACTGCATGGCATGGCGAAGCTTGAGATCGAGGGCGCCGAGGGGTTCGTCGAGCAGCAGGGCTTTGGGCAGATTGACGAGGGCCCGGGCCAGCGCCACACGTTGTTGCTGACCACCGGAGAGCTGTGAGGGACGACGATTGGCGAAATCGGCCAGACGGACGATCTCGAGCAGTTCAGGCACTCGCTTGGCGATCTCGGCTTTGGACGCCTTGCGCGAGCGGGGACCGAACGCCACGTTGTCGTACACGTTCATGTGCGGGAATAGGGCGTACTGCTGGAACACCGTGTTGACATCGCGCTTGTTGGGCGGGACCCGGGAGACATCGACGCCATCGAGGCGGATCGCTCCGGAGGTGGGCTGCTCGAATCCGGCGATCATGCGCAAGGTGGTGGTCTTGCCGCAGCCCGACGGGCCGAGCATTGAGAAGAACTCTCCCTG
>WLCQ01000191.1 GCA_009705225.1 Actinomycetota bacterium
GCCGGTCGCGCATTTCTGGTCCCTCGGCATCGAGGAGCAGGTGTACCTCGTCGTGCCAATCGTGGTTTGGATGCTGCGTCGCAGACCGCAACTCCTCCTCGGGGCGTTCTCGCTGTTCATCCTCGGATCACTGATGGTCACATTCGCGAACGCCGGGAACGCAACCGTCGTCTACTACTCGACGTTCACTCGATGCGCTGAGTTCTTCATCGGCGCGCTCCTCGCGGTTCTTGTCGGCTCCCGCTCGACAGCGTTGCGCAGGGACAGCCTCGGCAGGATCATCGGCGTCTTCGGCTTCGCGGCGTTGGGTGCCCTCATCTGGCTGGCATTCCGAACTTCCTTGGGCACGGAGGCCTACTACCGCGGGGGACTCACTGCTCTCGCCGGTCTCGCCGCGGTCGTCATCGTGGCGGGCATCTATTCCCCTGGGATGTTCGCTGCGCTTTCCATCCGGCCGCTGGTGTGGATCGGCTCCGTCTCCTACGGCGTTTATCTCATCCATTGGCCGGTCCATGTCGCGCTTCTGCACACGGAACTGCCCCGGTGGTTCCAGCCGTGGTTGGTCCTTGCGATCTCGTTCAGTGTTGCGCCGATCTCCTTGCGGCTGTTCGAGGAGCCACTACGAGTCGGCAGGATCACCCTGCGGCGGTTCGCCCCTTGGGCGGCTGGCCTCTCGGTCCTGGTGCTCGTCGGTGCCCTTTACGGAACTTCCGTTGCCGCTCCGGCATCGGAAATTGATTTCGCTGCTGCCCAGCGTCGTTTCGAGACGGCTGCGGCGAACGTGACCTCGGCGCCGCCGGCCGATCCCAGCGCGCCGAAAGGCTCGGATGCGAATCCTGTATCAGTGGCAATTTTCGGCGATTCCACTGCGGTGATGCTCGCTTCAGCTGTTGGTGCCGGCGATCCACGGGTTCGTGACGCGGGTGGTTGGTCGAGGGTCTGGTGTCCGTTGGGACGCGGGGGACTCGTCCGGGGGGATTCGGGCGGTGGTGACAATCCGAACATGCCTTCGATGCCGGCGTTCGACTTCTGTGACTGGACCACGAACTGGCCTGATTCCGTGCGGGCTGCGGGTGGGGTTGATGTCGCTCTTGTCCTCACTGGTAGCTGGGATGCAGCTGGTCGAAAGGTGCCGGGGCTCGGCGACAGCTATTACACCGTCGGCGAGCCCATCTACGACGACTGGTTGCTCGGCGAGATCTCCGGTGCGGCCGATTCCCTGCATGAAGCCGGCGCCCTTCATGTTGGTTGGCTAACGCTCCCTCCGAAGATCGATCGAGGAGCCAACCCGCGTTTCGAGCGATTCACCCAACTCCTCGAGCAGGTGGCGTCGACCCGCCCTTGGATGACGATCATTGACTACGCGGCTCATATGGCGAACGAGCCGAACAATCGACAGATGCGGCCGGACGGCAGTCATCTCGATGAGAAGGGTTCTGCCGAACTCTGGCGGACGTGGTTGACCGAACAGGTCCTCGAGATAGGGACTGGTTCTCGAGATGCGACCATTACGAACCCTGACTGAGACGGCACGTCCTCGCTGAGGCGACCCCTCTCCTAGACTCTCCACGATGGCTGCTCCGGTGACGTTCACCCTCGATTTCGAAGACCTCCGAACGTCACCGACCCAGGAATCACGGGTCGAGTTCGCAACGTCGCTGGTACTCGACCGGTTGGCGGAGAAGAACATTCGGGGCACAATCTTCTGCGTCGCAGATGTGGCGGCCCGCGAACCCCGACTCCTGCGACGCATCGCTGAACTCGGGCATGAGGTCGCAGTGCATGGCCTCCAGCACACCCCCCTCGATCTGCTCGGCGAAACGCGGTTCCATGAGCAGACGATTCGCGCGAAGGAGATCCTGGAGGACCTCACGGGTCAGGAGATCAGTGGTTTCAGGGCGCCGCAGTTCTCCATCGTGCCCGAGACCAGTTGGGCGCTCGACGTGCTTGCCGATATCGGCTTCACGTACTCATCAAGCATCCTCCCGGTGGCAACGCTGATGTACGGATGGCCCGGGACCCCGATGACCCCGTTCCGGTGGCCGCAGGGTCTGGTCGAGATCCCTTGTCCGTTGGTTTCCTTCTTCGGTATGCACATTCCGTATCTCGGCGGTGCATATATGCGGGTCCTTCCATCCTTCGTGCGTCGCCGAGGAGTCCGGAACGCCCCGGCCGGTTCTGTCCTGTGGACCTATTGCCATCCGTGGGAGTTCGACCCTGACGAGGAGTTCTACGTCTACGAGCACGGCGGCTGGATGGTGAGCCGTATTGGCTGGATCAACCGGGCCGGAATGCTGCGTAGGGTGGAGAACTCCATGCGTGACGCCGTTGGCCCTCCGCTTCGGGAGGTCGTGGCATCACTCGGTGATCTCCCTGAGTTCACACCGGACTCGAATTCCGAACGGCGCGCGCCGCTGCAGGGGCGGCTCCGCCGTCGAGCGGACGTATGAACGGTCAGGCGACGACATCGCGCCGGCGTTCCCGGTTCGCGCTGGGACTCGCCCTGATCTGTCTGCTGGGTTTCGGGATCCGGATCGGTTTCATCGTCAGCGAGCGGGACTCCAAGCTCGGTGGCGACGCGATCTACTACCACAAGGCCGCCAATCTCCTCGCCGATGGAAAGGGGTTCATCGACCCGTTCCGATATCTCTACGGCAGCGAGGAGACCATCACGCTCGCTAATGGCGAGACCAAGACGATCACCATCCCGATCGGGCATGTCGAACCGACCGCAGGGCACCCTCCGGTCTACGTGCTGTACCTCGCAGCATTCTCGGAACTCGGTATGCGCTCGGCCACTTCTCATAAGGTCGCATCGGCGCTGTTGGGCTTGGCGGCGATCGTCCTCGCCGGATTGCTCGGTCGCGAGCTTCGAAGTGATCGACTCGGTCTTATCGCGGCCTTTCTCACAGCGGTCTACGCAAATGTGTGGGTGAACGACATCGTCTTGATGTCGGAAACCGCAGCGATTGTCATGGCGTTCGCCAGCACATGGTTCGGCCTTCGTTTCTGGCGGTCACCCACGCTTCGCAATGGGGTTTGGTTCGCTGTAGCTGGGGCCCTGGCCGCGCTCTCACGCGCTGAACTGTTGCTGTTCATGCCGATCATCGGTGCGGTTGCGTTGCTGCGGGCGCATCTGCCATGGAGTCGCCGGTTCGGAACCTATGCCGTGATGGGAGCGGTCTGCCTCGCAGCACTCGCCCCGTGGGTGATTCGCAACAACCTCGTTATGAAGGAGAGCCTGACGCTCTCTGACGGCGCTGGGACCGTTCTCGTGCAGGCGAATTGCGATCTCACCTACTACGGCGACGAGAACGGCGATCACATCGGTGGTTGGTATCTGTACTGCGGAAGTCGGACCCAACCCTATGGGCCCAATGGCGAACTGCTCGATGAGTCCGAGCGAGACAAGGTGGTTCGGGAGCAGGCCTTGGCCTACATCCGAAGTCATACGACCCGACTGATCACCGTTGTGGTTCCGGCCCGGGTAGGGCGGATGTGGGGTGTGTATCAACCGATCGATCAGATGCGCACCGAGATCGTCGAGCGCAGGCCAGCAGTCCCGGCCTGGATCGGATTCTGGCAATACGTGGTGCTCATGCCATTCGTGTTCGCGGGTGTTGTTGTTCAGTGGCGCCGCCGAGAGCCAGTGCTCGTGCTGCTGCTCTGGGTCGGACTCGTGACCTTCACCGCCGCCACGACCTTCGGCAACATCCGATATCGCACGGCCGCCGAGATCTCGATTGTCATGTTTGCTGCGATCAGCTTCGATGCGATCTGGTCGATGCTGGAACGTCGTCGGGGAGACACCTCCGACGCAGGCCGGAGCGACTCGGTTCCGGATCTTCCGACTGGGGTTCTCGACGAGGTCCGCGATTGACATTCTCCGACGATGAATTGGTGCGAACCGCGGCGCTGCTCAACACGGTGTTCGAGCATGAGCAACCCCTGACGCTGGA
>WLCQ01000192.1 GCA_009705225.1 Actinomycetota bacterium
CGAAGCTTCACTGTTCGGTCCGGTCATCTCGAAGGCTCCGAAGGGTGTCGCCGCTCTCGAACTCTGGGATGCGGTTGTCACGCTGGCCCGCACCCCGGGATTCGCCGAACTCAAGCGCTCGCTGCGCGATCCGCTCGACTTCACATGAGCGGCTCCGACACCGGGAGCGCCCCGGCAGCTCCCGAGATCACTGTCTTGTGGCGTCCCGGCTGCGGGTTTTGTCGCATGCTGTTCTCCGGCCTCGAACGCCATGGCGTGGCCCACAGCACCATCAATATCTGGGAGGACGCCGGGGCCCGGGCCATGCTCAACGACCGCATCGGTTCCGAGACCGTCCCCACTGTGCTCATCGGCGATGCCGTCATGGTGAACCCCTCGATCACCGATCTGCTCGAACGCCTCGAAGCCTGAAACCCTCTGATCCGTTCTACGGGGTCCCTACGGTTCGAGGACGACCTTGATGGCGCCGGCCGAGCGATCCGCGGCCACGGCGAACGCCTCGGCACCGGCATCAAGCGGGAACCGATGGGTGATCACGGCATCGGGCAGTTCCGGGCGGGCGCCGAGGATGGTGGCAGCCACATCAATATCGCGAGATGGGCCGACCCGGTTGTACATGGTGGCTGGCACCAGTGTGATCTCTTTCATGGTGACGCTCAGCCCGGGCATCTCGATCGTTCCGTCCCAGTAGCTGCCGAGCAGCACCACGGTGCCGCCCGAACGGCAGCGGTTTACGGCCTCGGTGAGCGCTGATGAGGTTCCGGCGGCTTCGATGACAACGTCGTAGCCACCATCGCGGACCTCGCCGGCTCCGAGTCGTTGGGCTGCTTCACGCTGACGGTCGTGGCGCGCGGTGAGATCCACAGATGCTCCAACGGCCTGGGACACGACAAGCGCCATCTGTCCGATGGTGCCACCGCCGATGACTGCCACGCGGTCGGTGGGGCGGATGCCACCGCGGCGAACGCCATGAACCGCGACGGCGAGCGGTTCCACCAGACAACCATCGGAGGCGGCCACGCCTGCGGGCAGCAGCGAGAGCGAACGCGCAGGCGTGAGCACCTCTTCGGCCATGCCACCGTCGCGGCCCACGCCGAACACGATGGTGGGACCGATTGCGCAGCGTTGGTACTGACCGTCGAGGCAGGGGGCGCATTCACCACACGGAGCAAGCGGCTCGACCGCGACGGGTGTGCCATCGGGAAGGGTGCCCGCGATCTCATGACCGAAGGTGAGCGGCAATCCCATCTTCATGAGGTGCAGATCGGAGCCGCAGATTCCAGCCGAAGCAACCTTCACCCGCACACCCTCACCAACGGAGGGTTCGACGTCGACGACGGTGGGCTTGCCTTCGATGCATCGGACGGCGCGCATTGGTTCTCCTGCTGGGTGGTGGGCGATGGGTGAATCTGCGGTGGGTCGTGCTTCTCCCGCGCAACAGTGTGGACGAGTGTGTCAGGTGCTCGGGTCGAGGCGGGCGAGGAACTGATGGATGGGATCTTCGGTGCTTCGCACGCCGACTGCGGAGTCGGCCGGGATGGGCCACTGGTTTCCCTCAGCGGGAGCTGTGACCCATTCGGTGGTGGCCACGCGCTCGGCGATACGCCAGACCCGGTCGTCACGTCGTTCCATGAGATCGATATAGCGGAACCCCACGGTGAGATTGCGGCGGGGGTCGGGGTCGGAACTGCGGTGGTACGCGATCCCGTAGGTCTCGGTCACCGCTCGATCGCCCGACAGGGTGATGAGTTGGTTGGCCACGAGGTGCATTGTGGAGTCGTACCGTTCCAGAAGGCGGAAGGCCCAATCGATGAATTCGGTGATAGTGCCGGTGAACGAACCATGTGTGTCGGTGGCGTCCGGGTGGAAACAGGCCTCCACCGCAGGGCGATCGAAACGATCGATACCCCGGCAGTACCGCAGCACCAGTTCGTGGATCTCCTGCTTGTCGAGCAGCGCGGCGATCGGGTCGGGAGCAGACACGTTTCTCAGCGTAGGGTCCGTTCTCGGGTTGGGCAGGCACGGCGGAGTGGCCGTGATGTGTGAGGCTTGGAGTCTGTACATTCCGGAGCACCCGTGATCCCTCTGATCCCCACCTCCCCCCGAACGGGGGCTTCCTCGTTCGTCAGCAGGTTCGTTGCCCGCTTGCACCAGCGGTGCCTTGACGCGCCATGGTTCTGGGTGGTCACGTCGGTGGTCGGCATCAGCACGCTCATTGCCCGATCTCCCGGCATCGTCTTCACAGGCCTCTTCGATCGCGATGAGGGGTTCCTCACCGTGATGGGTGGTGTGGTGGGCCGGAGCGGCGAGATGTACGTCGATGTCATCGACCGCAAGCCCCCGATCGTCCCGTACATCTACGCACTCGTGCAGCAGGTGAGCGTTGACATGCGGTGGGTGCGGTTGCTCTGCGCGATTGGGATCTTCTTCAGCGGAGTCGTCGTCGTCAGCATTGTCCTGCGGCTCACGCAGCGGCGTTCGGCTGCTCTCGGCGCCGGTGCGCTGTCGGTGTTGGGAACGGCCATGTTCCTGCCTGCTGATGGTCAGGCCGCCAACTTTGAACTGTGGGGTCTGCTGCCAGCCTCGGTTGCGGTGTTGTGCGTCGTTGCGGCTCGCACGCCCCGGTTCAATCGTTGGTTGTATTTCCTTGCCGCCGGAGCATGTGTGGCGCTGGCTGCGAACTGTAAGCAGCCCTATGTGGTGATGTTCCTGCCCGTGCTGTTCGAGGCGGCGAGAGCATCGGGCGAGCGAGTGCGCCTCGGGCTCGCCACGGTTCTCGGTGCGGTGCTTGCCACGCTGCCGATGCTCACAGTCGTTGATGGGTCGCGCATGTGGCGCTGGGCCTGGGCCGATAACGGCGACTATCTGGCCGGCGGAATCTCGACCGCACGAGCGCTCGCTGTCGGTGCCGGTCTCACTGTGGTGTTCGCGCTGTTCCACCTCCCGCTGTTCTACGGGCTGTGGGCGGCGGTGACCCGACGGGTGCGGATCGATCCGGTGCTGCTCGTCTGGTTGGCGGTTTCGGTACTGGTGCTGCCCATCGGACTGCGATTCTTCGGTCACTACTACCAGCAGGTGGTGCCGCCGCTGGCAGTGATCACGGGTGTTGCGCTGGCCACAGCCCCGCGTCGGGCGTGGCAACTTCTCGCTGCTGTCACAGCGGTGTCCACCGCTTCACTGGTCGGCCTGGCGTTTGTCCATCCGGCCGACCTCTCCAACTTCACCGCAGTCGGTCGCTATGTGCAGCAGACCACCGTGCCATCGGATCGGATCCTGGTGTGGGGCGCGGTGCCCGATGTGTACGTCTCGGCCGATCGTGCCCCCTCGGGGGTGTTCCTCCATGACGGATACCTCACTGGCAACTGGGCCAGTCGCGCAACGGTGCTCGACGCCTCCATCATCGAGAACGAGCCCTATCGCAGTCGGTGGAGGATCTTCATGACCGATCTCGACCGGAATCCGCCAGTGGTCATCATCGACGCGGCCCGACCGGGTACTGATTGGGCGGGATACAGCCCCGATCGCTATCCGCTTGGTGCGCTGCTGCAACGTTGCTATTCGCGTGTTGCGGTCGTCGACGGCCTGCCCGTGTGGCGACGCGACTCGGTGCGCTGTCCGGCCTGACCCTCACGCAGCATCACATGATTCATTCTGCGGTCACGTCGTCGTCACTGCGATGGCATTTCGTGTTGCGATACTTCCCGATCATGAAGACAAACACAGAAAACGGATCAAGGGATCCGCAGCGCCCACGACTCGCGTTGGTCGCCCATGACAACAAGAAGCCAGCGTTGCTCGACTGGGCCGGGAGTCATCTCCGGGAACTCGCGGCCTGTGAGCTCTGGGCCACCGGAACAACCGGTGGAATGCTCATCGAC
>WLCQ01000193.1 GCA_009705225.1 Actinomycetota bacterium
CGAAATATTCGCTATTCGGAGACCTTGTGCAGTTCCGCTCCGAGCAACGTCGACCACTCAACCCAGGGAGTACGCCGGTTCCGGGTCCTCCATCCAGTCGATGATCGCCTCGCTGATTGGAACGTCAGTCAGGTCCTCGATCCAGAGCCACTGTCCGAGCGGATTCACCTCGAGGAAGTAGGTGGCACCGTCCTGGCCCCGAACCAGATCAATTGCTCCGTACGACAACTCAAGGCGGGCCATGAACTCCAGCAACTGCGCGCGCACAGTCTCATCGAGCTCAACGATCTCATGAGCCGTGTTCGCCCAGTCGTAGTGGCGCCAGTCGACCTGCGCATCAAGATGCGCCGAGGAGGTATCGATCCGGCAGGCGAACACCCGTTGACCAACGATCGTCACCCGCAGTTCGTCGCGCTTCTCGATGAACTGCTGCAACACGCACGGACAACTCTTCAATGACTGCAGCTCGTCGAGGGTTCGGCGTTCGAATCGTTTGGTGAGGTGGACAGCTACTCCGCCGGTTTCGGTTCGCAGCCGTGTCGCCTCGATCGGTTTCTTGCACAGCGGGCACGAGTCGACGGCCTGGAAGTCCGCAGCCAGAGTGGCTGAGTCACCCACGAACGTCCGGGGAACGGTGAGGCCGACATCAAGTGCGGTCTGCTGCTGCACCATCTTCGACATCGCTCGGATGTTCGCCAGCGGCTCATTCATGAACGGCACCCGCGAGCTCAACCAGCGGAGCACCGAATTCACGTGGATCGCCCGCTGCACACCGATGTACTCGGCCTCTCCGCCGATGAGCCCCGCATCGGCCGCCGAGGTGACGAACTCACGTCGCACGAAGGCCGACCGCAGGTGGCGCGAATCGAACGATCCGCGTCCGTGCTCAACGATGCACTCGATGCGGCCTCCCCCGGAAGTCCAGGAGAGGCCCCAATCGATCCCGTATTTCTCTCGATCAAGCACAAGGAGGGGTAGTCCCCTCTCCTCGCAAGCGACCTCGAACTCCTCGACAACGGGATCGAGGGGTCCGGTGATGAGCAGTGCGGGTCGATCGGTTTGCATCGGTGCGTTCGTCAAGATCAGTAGAACTCGCCGTGGTCGATGCTGCCGCCAATGGTTCCGGTCTGTCGACTGGTCAGCGGGGTCTCAGCCTTGAACAGGCGCTCGATCGCCGAATCGATGTCAGTTGTCGCCGGGGTCCAGTTCCACTCCTCGACCGGCGGCACGACTTCGAGGTCGGGCAGAACGGTCATTCCTTCCAATGCGATGGGCATGTCTCTCTCCTTGGTTGTTGTTGCACCCGGCATTCACCGAGATCGGTTTGACGACACCTGAGCGGTGCCGTCGAGGGCCAGACGTGCAGCCAGCACACGTCGATTGGTCGATGCGTCCTCGGAAAGTCCGAGTCGCATGAAGATCTGTCGCACGTGTGTCTCCACCGTGCGTTCCGAAAGGAACAACTGCTCGGCGATCGCCCGGTTCGAGTACCCGCACGCGAGCAGCTCGTACACCAGTCGTTCCGCCGGGCTGAATCCGCCAAGCACCTTCTGCTCGCCATAGGCCGTGAACGCTGAGTCGATGGTGTGGCGACCGGTCATTGCGAACCGGATCGAGGCGATGACCGTCCATAGGCTCGGCGGTGTTGTCGAGTCGAGCAGTGCGAGTCCACCGCCGGCCGGTCGCACACCGGCGATCGCCCGCACCGGCACCCGTGGTGTCGCGAGCACTGCAAGCGCCAATCCCTGATCGACGTCGACGAGCGCTTCATGCCATCGGCCTTCGGTGTAGTCGAGCAATGACAGCGGCGGCACGGCGATAACTGCATCGAATCGACCGGATTGCGACTGCTCGACCATGTCGTCGAACGCAACCTGCTGCGCCGAGAGCTCCAGGTCGCTCAACCGTTCTGTCAGCAGCAACGCAGTGAGCGGGTCCGCAGCAGTCACCATCACCGACAACCCCTCACCCGTCGAGGCCGCCACCCCTGACGCCGTCAAGCCTGATGTCGCCACACTCGACGTCGCCACACCTGACGTCGACACGCCCGCCACCGCCGATGGCTCGCCCACCGTTTTCGTCCTAACCGCCTTCACCACAGTCCCACCATCAACCTTCGTCCGCTCGCAATTTTGAACCACGCCAACCGCCCCCACAGCCCGATTCAGTGCGACCCGCGCATGATGCGGGCCTCCACCGAATCAGGTCGGGGTCACCACTGAATCCGGGTGCACCGGCGGCCAACCTCCGCCGATGCACTCGCATTCACCCGCCTCCCGCCAACCGCCACCGGGGTCGCCACTCCCGGCTCCGCCATCGACGCTCCGCCGCGCCGACCCGCCACCCGCATCCCGCCACCGCGATCCACCATCGCGGTCCGCCGACCCGCCACCTGACCTCCGCCGGTCAGGCCGCCTCCGCTCCCAGCGCCGAGAGGAACACGTCGAGTCCGTCGATCTGCACATCGAGTTGTCGGATCACTCCACCGATGTCACTGATCGAACTGCACGGAACATCGACACCAGCAACGACGACGTTGTCGCACAACCACACCCGTGCACCGACCAGGCCGGCGTTCACATCGTTGAGTTGTTGCAGCACATCGACAGTGGGTTCGATGCCATCGAGCACCACCGTCGACAACCGCACGGTATCGAGCGGCGTGTTGTGCAGCTCGGCGTGGATCGTGCGTGTGCGCCACGTTGTCGAGAACACACCGGTGTCGAGAACGCGTGTGGTGGTCCCTGTTGCATCGGCGAGTGTCCGGCCGAGTTCGTCATGGAATCGCACGGCAGTGGTCTCGCGACGATCCGAGGTGGCCCGCCAACCTTCGCCCTCGATGAGCAACGGAATGTCGAGATCTGCGGGGAACCGGATCGTGATGAGTTCATCGTCATCGACCTCACGGATGAGATCGAGCAAATGCAGCACCGGGATCGACGACTTCGCCTCACCGCGAGTCTCAGCCGGCACTCGCTGGCTGGTGCACAACCCACCCTGGGTGCTCCAGTTCGCGTAGGCCGCGAGCTCGCCGTCTTCGACGATGAAGCTCACCGGAACCCGATGCGGATTCTCGATTCCGGGCGGCGCGAACGAGATGCGTCCGAGCAACCGGGCGAGCTGCTTACGAGTGAGCGTTGCCGTCGCCGCATCAGTGACGTACTTCGGGAACCTGCGCAGTTCCGCCGAAACCGGCAGATCGATGACACTCGATCCCGCAGAGTTGGCTGCCAGGCCCACAACGTCATCGGGCGTGCTGATGGTGACGCAGCGATCGTCCGCTTCGAGCGAAAGATCGGCCGCGTTCCATACGAGCCGAGCTGGCAGACAACGCGGCTCGAGCGGTTGCGGCGATGCGCCACCGGTGACCTCCCAGAACAGCGGGCCGCAGGTTCCCGACCAGATGCGCTGGCCGTCACGACTGCGGACCCACAGACCGTCGGTTGGAGTCTCGGTCTCGAGCGACCGGTTGAAGATCCTCCACACCGTGTGGAGCTCTTCATGTTCGAGTTCGATCGACCAGGCGCTCATCGGGCCACTCCTGCGTGGTGTGATTCGGTTCCGGTCACCGACGGAAGACTCGGCGGTGTCGGATCGAAATCGAAGGCGAACTGACCCGGGCCGGAGCGCGGCGCGGAAACCGAAACACCGCTCTCGAGATTCTCGAAGATGCGCACGAGCTTCTCGAACTGATCGACATGGAGTGATCCGAAATGGATCAGGCCGTCATCGCCGATCGTGACCCAGCCCTTGCCGAGGGCGTGCAGGATCCCGAGCGAATACATCGCCCGCTGATTGCGCCGCCAGCGGTGAAACGCGATGAC
>WLCQ01000194.1 GCA_009705225.1 Actinomycetota bacterium
AGCTATCTGGATGCTGAACGAACAGGGCGAGTGCTCGTCGTGCCCGGACTCAGCCAGCAACAGTTCGACTGGGGATACACGCAGCAACTGCCACTGCAATGGGATGCCGACATCACATGGGCCACCCGTGCACAGGCGCCGCTCGGCGGACCCGGCAACATCGCGTATCTCGACGCAATCGAGCGAGCACTCAGCAGCGGTGGCGACCCGGGCTTGGTCAGTTTTTTGCAGCGAGGTGGCTTCTCACAGGTTGTCGTTGCCGCCGATAGCGACTTCCGTGCCTACGGCGGTGCCGATCCGCAGACCATGGCAACTGCGCTCACCGCCAGCGGACTCACGATCGAAGCATCATTTGGTGAAACCGGCTACGGGTTCGGCGAGCTCCACCAGATCGAAATCTTCGGTGTGCCCGATGCGCGCATCGCGCAGACCTACGCCACCAGTGCACTCACATGGCTGAGCGGCGACATCGAGTCGGTCCTGCGCATGCCGACGAAGCTTTTCGGTGATCGCCCATACCTGCTCACGAGTGGGAAGGTTCCCTCTGCGCTCAACCCTTCCCAGTGGATCGTCACCGACGGAAACCAACGCGTGGCCACGAACTTCGGACGCAATCGCAATAACCGCAGCTACGTGCTCGGTCCGTTCGAGACGCAGGTCAATGGTGTGGCCCTGAAGGGTCTCCAACTTCGACCCTCGCCCGTCGAGAGTCAGACCGTGCAGACGCTCACCGGCATCCATCGGATCTCGGCATCGAGCGTTGGCCCCGGAGTTGTCGACAAAGCAATGCCCGATAGTCAGCCGGCCAATGTGCTCGACGGCAACCCGTTCACGAGTTGGCGACCCAACCGACTCACAATCGAAAAGGGCGATGACTGGGGCACCGCTGATCAGTGGATCGACATCGAGTTCGACGCACCTCGTGTGGTCGACCCGTTGGCCATCACGTTGTTGCTCGGCGTGTACGGCAACCCCGTTTCCATCGAGGTCAGCACCGAGACCGATAACGGCCGTGTCACATCGAGTCTCGAACCGATCAATACGGCGCAACCTCTCGCCGTTGCACCGGGTGTGACAAGCCGTCTCCGGGTCACGATCAGCGGTGACAGCTACCACCGGTTCAACGACCTCATCGGCATCTCCGAACTCACGCTGCCCGGCGAACCGATCCTGCGCAGCCTCCGGGTACCGAATGATCTCGACGGGCAGTTCGAAGGGGCAGACGCCAATACACCAGCATGGGTGTTCACCCGAGAGCTGCGTACCGACGCCACACACGGTGCCAGCAACATTCGCGACTTCGCCGTGCCTCACTCGGCATCCGTAGATGCGGTCGCCACCGGGTCAGTGAATGACCCCGCCGATGTACTCCGGATCCTCAACGGCATCACCTGGATGTCGGTTGATGCCGACTCCACGCTCTTTGACGCCCCAACACTCGCCCCACGCAACCTCATCGATAACGACCCGAGCACGGTTTGGATCAGCGCGAACCCGATCGATGATCCGAATCGACGTCCCGTGGTCACGGTGAGCTGGCTCGAACCCCGCGTTGTGTCCAAGCTCCGCCTCGACCTCGACCCGCAGTTCGCCACGCCGACCTCGGTGACTGTCACGGTGAACGGCGAGGTCTTCGAACGCACGCCAGCGGCCGACGGCAGCTTCGAAGTGCCCGACACCCTCACCGTTGCCGTGCAGTTCGATCTTCACTACGAACCTCCTGTCCCCGCTGAGCCGACCCTGAGGGCCGGACTCTCCGGCATCGAGGTCGCGGCCATCGCCGATCTCTACGAACCACCGATCAACCGCAATGCCAGTTTCACGCTCGACTGCGGTCGGGGGCCGAGTGTGGTCATCGACTCGACCAAACTCGACTACTCCGCAACCACCACCTACGGCGATCTCATGGATCACCGACCCGCGACGCTCGAGCCCTGCGCGCAGCCGACATTCGATCTCGTCGAAGGCGAACACAGGGTCACCATGAACCCATCTCCCCGCGGCCTGACAATCGATCAATTCGTGCTCGGCAACGAGCCCACGCTGTCCAACACCATCGAGACATCGCGAACCATCAGCCTCGGCCGGTGGGGCAGCACGATCCGGCGGGCCACCATCGGCGCCGGCGACGAGAACCTCTTCGTGGTCAACGAAGTCTTCAACCGCGGCTGGGAGGCCCGACTCGATGGGGTCCGTCTCGATGCGCTGGAGATCGATGGTTGGCGTCAGGCGTTCGTCATACCCGCCGGGGCTGGCGGCGAACTCGAACTCACCTTCACCCCGAACCGGCCGTATCAGGCAGGCACCGCCGCCGGATTCGGGCTCCTCGTGCTGCTTGTCGCATTGGCACTCGTCCCCCGCCGACGGCCCGACGCTCTCGCCCCCCTCGGTCCGGGTCGCTGGCCGATGGCGCTCACGGGCGCATCGGGAGTCCTCCTCGCCATCTGGACCACCGGGATCGGGGCGCTCCTGCTCCCGGCGCTTTGGTTGCTGCGTCGCCGCCTCACGAATCTGCTCCCGGTCATCGCCTTCAGCGCATTCACCATCGCCGGCACCTTGCTGCTCCTCGCTCCTGATCGGGGCGATATGCAGGCGCGTTGGTTGGGCCCGGCCGCGCTTCCCGTGAGCGCACTCGCTGCGCTCGCGGTCATCGCTGTGATCACAGCGTTTCTCATGGACGGTGTCGACGAATCTGAAAACGAATTCGACATGACAGCCACCGACGCGAACGCCGCACCTCACGAAACGAATTCGGAGACACGATGACCCGCCGCACCGTGCTCTACATCGGCGGCACCGGACGCACCGGCAGCACGATGGTCGATCAGTTGCTCGGGCAGTTCGACACCTACTTCTCCGGTGGTGAGATGGCCTTCTTCTGGAGTCGGGGTATCGAGGCCGGCGCCATCTGCGCATGCGGCGAGCCGGTGCGCACCTGTTCCGTCTGGAGCCACGCCGTGGAAACGATCACGGATGATCCCGACGGTCTTGCGGCGCAGATGGTTGCACTACGCCGACGGTTCTGGTCACCCCATGTGTTCGCCATGATCATCCCCGGATTCGCCCGGCGTCGCATGCGCGAGATCGCGGAACTGCCGCGAACCATTGAACGTCTCTACGACGATGTCATCGCTACCCGTGACATCAAGGTCTTCATCGACTCCTCGAAGGAGCCGCACTATTCCTACATCTTGCGGGAAGGCTCCGATCTCGATCTTCGATTCCTGCATCTGGTGCGCGACCCGCGTGCAGTGGGGCGCAGTTGGCAGCGCCGCAAGACCGAAGCCGGGCTCACCACCAACGAGATCATGGAACAGCGCAGCAGTCCAATGGCATCCGCGTATTACATGTTCTCGAACATCGTGTCCGAGATCTTCTGGGGATCACGGGCTCGGCAGTACGCGTTCCTCCGCTATGAGGACTTCGTCGCAGATCCGGCCGGGATCCTCACATCCATCGGAGAGTTCGCTGGATCGCCGATCGACCCGAACTCCGTGCTCGACGGCACATCGTTCGCCATCGGACAGATGCACACCTCCTGGGGAAACCCGAGTCGCGTGGGGCGCACCTCGATCACCATCCGTCAAGACGATGCCTGGCGTACGGAACTCTCCCGCTGTGACCTCGTGCTCCTGACGCTGCTCAACCTGCCGCTGCTGCTGCGCTACGGCTATCCGATCCGACCCTCGCGACCCCGCCGCCGAACGCTCCGCTCCCGTCGCCTACGCCAGGCCGACCTCGCCCATCGGTAAGCCGGTCATGACCATGGGACAGGCAACCCGCGCCGTTGACCACGCCAACACGATTTCCACCCTCAGTGG
>WLCQ01000195.1 GCA_009705225.1 Actinomycetota bacterium
ATCAGACCCACGATGGTGACTGGTCCCGACTGCGAGATCACCAATTCGATGCTCATGGAATCAGGTGTCGTGCTCGCCGGCGCATCACTCGACAGTACCCGCCGCCATCGATTATCCGAGGCGTGTGCAGTCGCACCCTCCCCGTACCATCGACCCTGATGCCTCGTCGTGCCCGTTCCGAAACCGAACCCGTAACCACTGACCCGACCGCTGGCGCAACGGCTGGCGCGACGGCTGACGCGACGGCTGACCAGAGCACACTCGAACGCGAACCGACACCGATCCCTCTCGATCAACTCGTCGCGTCCCTCGGCTCGGACCCGCGCCTCGTCCATGTCGAACGGCTACCGGCCCGAACCGCCCGGCACGGCGAGCTCGCCCAACCGCTGAGTGCGGCGGTGGCCGACGCATTCGGTTCCCGGCGGCTGTGGTCACATCAGGTTGAAGCCATCGATCATGCCCGGGCGGGACAATCCGTGGCGATCGCCACCGGAACCGCATCAGGAAAATCGCTGTGCTTCCAACTCCCCATCGCCGAATCGGTCGCAGGGCCCCGACCAGCAACCGCGCTCATGCTGTTCCCCACCAAGGCGCTTGCTCAGGATCAACTGCGCTCGATCACTGCGGCGGGTGTCCCCGGTCTGGTGGCCGGCACCTACGACGGCGACAGTTCACCCGAGGAGCGCGCGTGGGTCCGCCGCAACGCCAATGTGCTGCTCACCAATCCCGACATGCTCCATGCCGGGTTCCTTCCCGGCCACGATCGCTGGGCCACTTTCCTGCACCGGCTCGACTACGTCGTGGTCGACGAACTGCACGCCATGCGCGGCGTGTTCGGCAGCCATGTGGCCCACATCCTGCGTCGACTGCGTCGCCTCTGCGCGCACTATGGCTCCGACCCGACCTTCATCTTCACCTCAGCCACGATCGGTCAGCCCGGTCGCCTCGCCTCGGATCTCTGTGCCAAAACAGTCGTCGAGGTGACCGACGATGGCTCACCCAGGGGCGAACGCCTCTTCCTGCTCTGGAACCCGGGGGCCGAGGATCCCGAGGATCCAGGCGGTGGCCCGGGATCCGTCTCTTCGAACCGCGACACCGCCGAGCTCATGCGTGCGGCAGTCGCCGGCGGACACCGGGCCATCGCGTTCTGTAGGAGCCGCAAGGGCACCGAGGTGGTGGCTGCCGATATCCGCCGACGGTTGCCAACCCGTCTCGGCGACGCCGTTCGTCCGTATCGCGGCGGGTATCTGCGCACCGAACGACGGGAGATCGAACAAGCGCTCTTCGACGGATCGCTTCGCGGTGTGGTCGCCACCAGCGCGCTCGAACTCGGCATCGACGTCGGTGGCCTCGACGTATGCGTGCTCAATGGGTTTCCGGGAACCATCGCCTCGATGTGGCAGCAGGCCGGGCGGGCGGGGCGCCAGAGCCAACTCTCGCTCGCCGCGCTCGTGGCCGGCGATGATCAACTCGATCATTGGTTCGTCACCCATCCCGACGAACTGTTCAGTCGTCCGCCGGAACCGGCGGTCATCAATCCGCAGAACCCCCATGTGCTGCTCCCCCATCTCGCGTGCGCCGCCTTCGAGCAACCCCTCACCCCCGATGACGAACAGTGGTGGGGCGATGCCCTCGACGAGGGCATCCGCACCTTGGTGCTCGATGACCTCCTCGTGTTTCGTCCCCCCACCCATCGCAAGGGACCGGCCGCGGTCTGGGCCGGTCGGGGTCGTCCCTCCGCCGGATTGAGCCTGCGCAGTGCCGGCGGCGAGGAATTCCGCATTGCGACAGCCGATGGCACCCTCATTGGCACGGTCGACGGCTCCCGGGCGCTCCGCCTGGTGCATCCGGGTGCGGTCTATCTGCATCAGGGTGAAAGCTGGAAGGTCGAGAGACTCGACTTGGAAGACCGCGTGGCAATCGTGGAGTCCGCAGAGGAGGGCGAATACACCCAGCCACGGGCCACGACCGATATCGAGATCCTCGCCTCCGAGGCCGATCGTATGGTCGGCGGGGCGGTGCTCCATCTCGGTGAGGTACTCGTGCGCTCACAGGTGACCGGTTATCGCCGCATCAACACGTTCACCGGCGAGCAGCTCGGCATGGTCGATCTCGATCTTCCACCGGGCGAACTGGTCACCCGGGCGTTCTGGTACGTGATCGATGATGCGCTGCTCGATGCCGCCGGCCTCACACCTGCCGATGTTCCCGGGGCGCTTCATGCCATCGAGCACGCCGCCATCGGCATGATGCCGCTGTTCACCATCTGCGATCGGTGGGATGTCGGCGGTCTGAGCACCGCACTTCTCGCCGACACAGGCGCGGCCACGATCATCATCTACGACGGGTACCCCGGCGGGGCGGGCATCGCCGAACTCGGATTCGACGCCGGCGGCGACCATCTCCAGGCCACCCTTGAGATCATCGAGAGCTGCGAGTGTTCGAGCGGTTGCCCCTCGTGCGTGCAATCACCGAAATGCGGCAACGGGAACGACCCGCTCGACAAGTCTGGGGGCATCGCGCTGCTGCGCATGATGCTGGGCCACTCATCGAGCTGACCCCTCCGGTGTTTCGAGCCGCATCACGGCATCAGCCGAGAGGCCGATATCGGGCAGAAGGACGCCGACGAGTGGAAGGTCGGTGGCACTCGAGTAGTCGATACGTACGCGCACTCGGTCACCGCCGGGCAATACCTCCTCGATGACCCGCAGGCGCTCCGGATCGAGCGGACCGGCACGCTGCGCACCGAACACTGCTGCGCCGTGACGATCGGTCAGTGCCACCGCAGCAGCCCGCACCGCCTCACGAGTTCCGTGGACGACGAGCAGGTGATCGCGAACCACCAAGCCCACCTGCACGATCAGGAGGAAGAGGATCACGATGAACGGGAGCGCGACCGCGAGCTCAACAGTGGATTGCCCGCGGTCGCGATCCCGACTCATTTCACGCGTCCGACGATTCCGTTGAGCACGACGTCGAAGAGCTTGCCGATTGCCCCTGAT
Source organism: Actinomycetota bacterium (assembly GCA_009705225.1). Classification (GTDB taxonomy): domain Bacteria; phylum Actinomycetota; class Acidimicrobiia; order Acidimicrobiales; family Acidimicrobilacustridaceae; genus Acidimicrobilacustris. The sequence goes on from WLCQ01000195.1 coordinate 3,003, forward strand.
TTGGTGGCCCAGCCGAGCAGCAGCATCGCCACTCCCGCCGCGCCCAGAAGCACGAGTGCGTATTCCGCAGTGGTCTGGCCACGATCGCCGAATCGGCCATCTCCGGTATGCGATGTTGCTGAAGCCTCTGCTTTTGCGAGGGCGGCGACCCCGCGGGACTGCACGAATGTAAAAGCGATGAGAATCACGTGATTCATGAGGATCTCCTTGACATAGGTCGGTTCGGATACGGGCGGATCTCAGAGTGAGATCGCGCCGATTGATGCAGCGATGAGCGGGACCACGGCAAGAAGCACGAAAGCCGGGAGCACACACAGAACCAAGGGGAACAACAACTGCACCGGCAGCCGTCGGGCTTCGAGTTCGGCCCGGCGGCGACGCAGCAGTCGGGTATCGAAGGCGACCCGATCGAGCGCTGGGAGCAATGCCGTGCCGTCGAACGCGGTGGACCGGATGGCCGCAACGAGTGGATGGGCGCTGTCGCCGAGAACCTCGAGCGCGTCGAGCGCGTCTCCCAGTCGAACCCCGAGCTCGACCCGACGCAATACCTCCTCGAATGCAGGCGCAACGACCGCCGGCAGTACACCGAGCACTGTGGGCAGCAACTGATGGGGAGTGAGGCCAGAGTGCACCCCGAGACGCAGCAGATCCACCACATCGGGAAGCGATCGCTCGATCGCAGCGCGCCGGGCCCGTTCCTCGGCTCGGCCACGATGGCGAATGCGGAGTCGCGCCGCCAGCACCGCGAAGACGGTGAGGATGGCGACAAACAGCA
>WLCQ01000196.1 GCA_009705225.1 Actinomycetota bacterium
ACCTCGATCCAGCAACCAGGGAAGGTCGGGTCCTCGGTAAGCACCAGTACGTCGAGCGGATCACCGTCTTCGGAGAGTGTGTCGGGCACGAACCCGTATTCGGCGGGGTAGGTGGTTGCCGAGAACAGGCGACGGTCGAGTTTGATGTGTCCGGTCTCGTGGTCGTACTCGTACTTGTTGCGTGACCCACGAGGGATCTCGACCACGACTTCGAGCGTCGCATCCATCGGGGTGGCGTCGGCTGCAGAACTGTTCATCGGACAAGTCTGCTCCATCGGGCGGTGTGCGAGACTTCTGGCGTGAGCACTCGCAAACTGAATTCCGCTGAGAGTGGCCTTGACGCCTTCGTCGTGACTGACTTCGACGATGCCCCGATGTCATGTGGCATCGTGCGCCTGGCCCCGAAACTCCTCGTCGATGGAGCCACCTGGCTGGCCCGATCCCAGACCTACCAGTTCGCATCGTTCGAACGGCAAGTTGGCGGTGCATCGGCGGGCATCAACGCTCCTGCTGACGCTCGCGCCGAAGCCATCGCCGCCTTCATCGAAGCATTCACCCCCGATGCCGGATCCGTGCTGCTCGACGCCGGCAAAGGGCTCGGCGCCGGCGAGATCTCCGCGCTCCGGGCCGCTGATCCCCGCCCCGAGATCGCGATCGACCGGGCCGTCGAACTTCGGCAGGCGGGCATTGTCGCTGCGGCTGAACTGGCGCTCGGTGGTCTCGACGGCCGCACTGTTGCGATCGAAGGTTTCGACGCCGCCGGTCTTCAACTGGCCACCGCACTCATCGGCCGCGGAGCGCATGTCGTGGCCATCAGTACCGCCACGGGGAGCGCATTCTCCGCCGCCGGTTTCGATCTCGGTTCCCTTACCGATGGCTTCGCGGCACATCGGGCCGATCTCGTCAATGAACTCGGTGTCGATGCCAAACCGGGCTGGGCCGTGTTCGGCGTGCAGGCCGATGCGCTTTTCGTCGGTTCCAAGACCGGAGCGCTCGATCACAACGGAGCGCCGCATGTGAAGGCGGGTGTCATCGTCCCCTATGCCCCCATGCCCGTCTCGGCAAAGGCGTTGGCCATGTTCGCCCGCGCCGGCACTGTCGTACTTCCTGATTTCATCGTCACCGGTGGTGCCCTCGCCGCCTGGCCGGCCGAGGGTGCGAGCGCCCCCGGGGATCTTGCCGCCGCTGCAGCCGAACTCGTGACCTCTGCGCTCGGCGAGGTGCTCGGTGCCGAGCAGGGGCCGTTGCTCGCGGGGTGTGCCCGGGCCGAGTCGTTCCTGCTCACCTGGCGCACCGAACTGCCCTTCGGCCGCCCGATCGCCTGAGTCCGGACATCAGGAACGTGACCGACGATTGCGCAGTCGTCTGGTTCCGACGCGATCTCAGACTCGACGACAATCCGGCATGGGCAGCGGCAACCGCCGCGCATGGGGCGGTGCTCGCGCTCTTCGTTCTCGATCCGCGTCTTGTCGGTCCTTCCGGTCCGGCTCGCCGAGATCGCCTGTTCGGTGATCTGCGCGCGCTGCAGAAGCGTCTGCGTGATCATGGTGGCGATCTACTCGTGCGCACGGGTGATCCGGTTGAGGTGATCCCGGCGACAGCGCAGGAGTTCTCAGCCGGGACGGTGTACGTGAATCTCGACGTGTCGCCCTTCGCTGTGGTGCGTGACGCGGCCGTACGTCAGGCGCTCGATACCCACGGGGTGGGATGGAACGGACAATGGGGCACGCTCGCGCATCCTCCGGGTGCGGTGCGAACCGCTGCGGGTGGTCTGTCACAGGTGTTCACCCCGTTCCATAAGGTCTGGGCGCGCACCCCATGGACCCCGTGGCCCATAGGGGGCGATGCCACTGTGCTCGCCATCAGCGACGAATCCATCCCGAGCGGTGGGCCCTATCCGTTCGTCGCCGATCAGCACGGCTCGGCCGCCCAACCAGGGGAACTCGGTGCCGGTGCCCGCCTCCTGGCTGCGGCCGATCGAGCCGATCGCTACGGCGATGAGCGCAACACGCCGAGCATCCACGGCACCTCCGAACTCTCCGCTGATCTGAAGTTCGGCACGATCTCACCGCGAACGGCGGCACAGGTCATCGGCGAATCCACACCGGGTCGTGCCGCGCTCGTTCGCCAACTCGCATGGCGTGACTGGTACGCCCATCTGCTGCACGCCACTCCAGCGCTCGTTCATTCACCGATGAAGCCCCAGTACGCGGCCATCACGTGGCTTGATGATGACGCCGGGTTCCTCGCCTGGACGGAGGGCCGCACCGGGTTCCCGTTCGTCGATGCCGGAATGCGGCAACTGCGCGCCACTGGATGGATGCACAACCGGGTGCGCATGGTCACGGCTTCATTCCTGGTGAAAAACCTGCTCGTCGACTGGCGGCGCGGCGAGGCGTATTTCCGTCATGTGCTCGTTGACGGCGACACCCCACAGAATGTGGGCAACTGGCAATGGGTCGCAGGAACCGGACCCGATGCGTCTCCGTACAACCGCATCTTCAACCCGGTGCTGCAGGGCCAACGATTCGATCCCGAAGGTGCCTACATCCGAACATGGGTACCCGAACTCGCCGGCCTCGATGCCGCATCTATCCATGAACCCTGGGCCGCTGGTCCGTTGGACCTCGCAGCTGCTGGTTTCACGCTTGGTGTTGACTACCCATCACCGATCGTCGATCTGCGAGAGAGTCGTCAGCGAGCGCTCGCCACCTACGAGGCAGTGCGCCCCGGTCGCTGATCAGCTGGCGCGGACTGCAGCGTCCTGCACCGAACGGCGGCTGATCGAGCGAGGTGCGTGGCCTGAAGCGGCTCGCTCCTCCTCGGTTTCCCCACCCCAGAAACCGTTCTCACGGTTGATGCGGGCCAGATCACGGCAGGGGAGCAGCACCGGACATTCGGCGCACACCTTGCGGGCGGATTCCTCCCGTCGGATGCGTCGTTCGGGGCGTTCGCCGGCGATCCCGAAGAACAAGTTCGTGCGACCTTTGCAGGCTGCCTGACTCATCCACACCGGACGATCTGCACTGATCAAGATCGACTCCACGACTACCTCCGAGAACTGAGATGAACGGTTTTTCGTTGCGAGGATGAATTTAGCGCTAAATGGAACGAGCGCAACCCGAACTGACCAAAAACTGGGCTGATGTGACGAACATCCCACCTCCTAGGCTCTCGGGGTGGACACTGATGGCCAGCCCCGACAACCGCCCCCGCAGGTCCCCGCTCATGAGGGTGTCGGGCTTCTGGCCGGCCTGCGCGTCGTGGTCACCCGTCCGCGTCATCAGCGCTCGGCCCTGATCGACAGACTGACCGCCCTTGGCGCCGAGGCCGTTTCGGTTCCCACTATCGACATCGTCGATCCCCGAGATGGGGGCCAGGCGTTGGCCGCAGCGGTGGGCGAATTGCAGACCTACGCGTGGGTGGCATTCACCTCGGCCAACGCGGTGTCGCGATTCTGCGGTTTGCTCCGCGACCCCCGGGATCTCGTCGGGGTGCGCATTGCGGCGATCGGCACGGCCACGGTGGCCGAACTCTCCCGACACGAACTCGTCGCCGATCTTGTGCCCGAACGTTTCATCGCCGAGTCGCTGCTCGAGGTATTCCCGTTGCCTGATCCGCATGTGGGGGGCGATCGCGGATCACCCTCGGGTCGGGTGCTCATTCCTTCCGCCGAGGTAACCCGCGAGGTGCTCCCGAAGGGTCTGCGCGAGCTCGGCTGGAGCGTCGATGTCGTCACCGCCTACCGCACGGTTCCCGCTGTCATCTCGG
>WLCQ01000197.1 GCA_009705225.1 Actinomycetota bacterium
AACCACGGTGTCGGTCGCGCTCAAACCAACCCTGCCCGACGGAACCTATGTGGCGACCTACCGGGTGCTTTCCGGCGATGGACATCCTGTGAGCGCCTCGTTCCTCTTCGGGGTCGGCTCCGGACCCGTCGACAAAACCGCCGCCACCGGTGGTCCGGCCAATCGGGTCTGGGAGATCAGCGGCGCGTTCGCCCGCTTCCTCATGTATCTCTCGGCCCTGCTCGCCGCCGGGTTGGCCTTCTTCGTGGCCTTCATCCACGATCAGGATGAAGACCGCTGGCGACTCATCGGCTGGGCCCGGATCGCCACCATCACCGCCGTGTTCGGTGCGGCGGGAATCATCATCGTGCAAGCAGCCCTGCTGAGCGGAAAGAGCCTCTCGGCCGCGACCGATGGCGGTGTCCTTGGCGATGTCCTCGACAGTCGGTTGGGTTGGTCGCTCGGCGTATTGGTCATGGGTCTCATCGCCGTGCATCTCTCGACTGATATCCGCAATCACACTGCCTCCCAAGTACTCGCTCTCTATGGCGGGTTGGCCACCGCTGGATCCTTTGCCATCTGGGGTCACTCCACCGAACTGTCGCCGATCTGGCTGAGCACTGCCGCCGACATCGTGCACGCGGCGGCCGCCGCGGTGTGGTTCGGCGGAATCATCGGACTCCTGCTCGTGCTGCGACGACGTACCGATCAACCGGTGGCGTCCACCGCGCAGATCGTGAGCCGCTTCTCCAGCGCCGCCGCCATCACCGTCGCACTCCTGGCCGCGGCCGGCCTCGCGCTCAGTTGGAACGCCACCGGCGGAACCGTCGACGCACTGATCTCCACCACCTACGGCCGACTGCTGCTCGTGAAGGTGCTCATCACCGCGGTGATCCTTGCCATCGCCGGCTACAACCGCTCCCGGTTGGTGCCCGCACTCGTACAGGGTGAGGCCCAGCAATCCGCACCGGCCGTTGTCGACGCGGCGGCACCAGCGGACCCCGGCACCGCGACCAAGGACGAGCCGGCCCCGATGTTCACCGATGCGCAGCGCGCCACGAACTGGGGATTGCTGCGTCGGGCGGTGTTGATCGAGGCCACTGCCCTGGTGGTCGTGCTGGGCATCACTGCGGTGCTCGTGAACGTCACTCCGGCCCGCACGGTGATCGCCACCCGCGACCGTGTCGTGAACCAGACCCAGAGCGTGCCGACCGGAACGGTGAATCTCGTGGTGGTTCCCGCGCGGGTGGGTGAGAACACCTTGCATATCCAGTACGCCGATGCGGCAGGCAAGCCGATTGATGTGGCCAACACGCTCACCATCGAGTTCTCTCTGCCCTCAGCGGAGCTCGCCGCGATCTCACGGCAGACCGCCAAAGCGGGGCCGGGACACTTCATCTACACCGGCCCGGAATTGAGCATCTCCGGAACATGGACCGTTACTGTCGTAGCCCGGACCAGCGATTTCTCCGAACAGCGCACCACGTTCTCGGTACCCATCCGCAACTGATCACCCGATCGAGCAACCTGAAAGCAGACGCACCATGAAACGTCTTCTCCACACACTTCTCGCGGCCACAGCAGCGGTCCTGCTCGCCACCGTTGCCTTCACCACACCAGCGTCAGCCCACGTTGATGCGACCGCCATGCCCCAGGGTGCGCTCACCATGGTGAATCTCAATGTCGAACACGGCTGCGGCGAGGTCGACCTCACGGGTCTACGCGTGAGGATGCCCGAGGGCGCAACCCAGATCAGCGCCACCGACCAACCCGGCTGGACCAGCACCGTCAGTGAGACCGAGATCTCCTGGACTGGTGGCCCGCAGCCAGCCCATGAGGCGATCGACTTCCAGTTCGCACTCAAATTGGCGCAGGGCGAGGGTGAGACCGTCACCTTCCCGACGATCGAACGCTGCCCGGGAGCCGAGGTCGCCTGGATCGAGGTCACACCTGCGGGAGGGCCCGAGCCGGAACATCCTGCGCCGCAGATCACCGTCGGCAAAACCGGATCCATGGATCACATGGCCATGGACGACGCTCCCGAGGCAACGACCACCACGAAGGCCGCCTCCACCGCCACCATGGCCCCGCAACAGACTCCCATCACCCAAGAAGGAAGCGAGACCCATAATTCAGGGCTCGTGGTGCTCCTCATCGTGATGGCGATCATCATCGGTGGCGCCGTCATCCTGTATCTCCGCAATCGTAAGCCCGCTGCGAAGAACTGATCGACCATGACCAACGCCCGCCCCGCGAGCGGCATCCTGCGATGCGTGCTCGCGATGGCGGGTGTTGTCGCGTTCACGCTGATTGTGTCCGCCCAACCGGCTGGCGCGAGCAATCTCACGGCCACCAACAGCCGCTCGGTGATCCTGAGCATCGAGCCGACGGATCCAGCCGTCATGCTCGGCGTGATCGGTGGCGATGTCGCCCTTCGGGTTCGGGCCGAGCCGGGTCATGAGGTCATCGTGCTGGGCTACGAGATGGAGCCGTATCTGCGCATCTCCGCCGATGGCGCCACGTCAGTGAACCGTCGGTCACCGGCCCGAGCGCTCAACGAGACCCGCACAGGCACGAGGACCGACAGCGCCGCCGACTCCACCGCGGCACCCGAGTGGATCTCACTCGACGGATCAGGCGAGGTTGTGTGGCACGACCACCGCATCCATTCCATGACCCCAGCCGATGACGGACACGAGTGGACTGTGGCACTGCTCATCGATGGTCGACGGGTGGATGTCAACGGTGAACTACGCCTCGAGCCGGCGCCCTCACCGGTTCCGTGGCTGGCGCTCATCGTGGGCCTCGTGATGTTCGGTGTGCTCCTCGGACGCCGACGCTCACAGCCCGATGGCACCATCGCCGCGATCACCGGCTCGCTGCTGTCGCTCGCCATGGCAGTGATCCTCGTGCTCGATACCCCTGCACAACTCGGCCGGCAACCATTGCCGATCCTGCTCACCGGCGTCGCCTACCTGTGCTCGATGGTGGCACTGCTGCTCACCGGCCGCGGCCGCCGCATCGCCGTCGCCGCATCCTTGGCACTCAGCGCCGGATTCCTCACCACCGTGGCGAAGAATCTGGTCAGCGCCTACGTGCCCATGATCGGGCCGGCCGTTGCCGCTCGGGCGATCGTGGCGACGGCGATCGCCGCAGTGATCATCGGTGTGGTGCTGCTCATCATCGGCTCCGGCCGACCGAGCGCACAGGCTGACGAGTCCCGCCTATCGTGAATGCACCAACAGCGTGAGGCGGGTTACTCATGGAACATCGGATGAAATCAATCATCTCCGTCATCGCTATCGCTGCGTCGATCGCACTTTCGGCGTGCTCGTCGGGCAACGAGAAAAACTCGTCGCAACCGGACGTGGCACCGACAACGACAACCGCAGCGTCGCCGTCGACGACATCTACCCAAGCGCGGCTGGCCTTCTGGCACATTCCGTCGACTGACTCGCCATCGGACAATGCCACTCACTTCACCGCGTCCGTCATGAGCGTCCAGTGCGGAGGCGGACCGATCATCACGAGACAGGTCTCAACCGAAGCGGACAGGATCATCGTGACCCTCGCCCAAGAGCCACTTCCGGGAGCCAGCACATGCGTGGGTCGCCCGCCCGAGCCGTACGTCGTCGAGATCGGCGAACCGATCGCCGGACGCAAACTCATCGATGGGGCGTGCCTCCAGACCCCTACGGCCTCCGGTGGGCTCTGCGATGCCGAAGGCGTGCGTTGGCCGCT
>WLCQ01000198.1 GCA_009705225.1 Actinomycetota bacterium
CTGCGACCATCGGGCGGTGACCGCCGCCACGAGCGCCCTGCCGTTGGCTGCCGCCTTGTCGAGATCCACGAGGAACGAGATCCAGCTCGGGAGATAGGAGTACTGGGTGGCCACGATGGCGCTGTCGCCGTCGTGCATGTACTCGAAGGCCGCCGCCGAGACTGGGTCAACCCATCCGGTGCCGGTAACCGTCGCAATCACCAGGCTGCGGCGGGAGAACGCTCCTGTGCGCTCGAGTTCGGCGACGGCGAGATCAGCCTCGGCGGCTGCGGCGTCCTCCACACCGTCGTCGACGGACTTGATGCCGACATACACCCGGATCGGTTCGAGCACGGTCGCATCGGCTCCGGCGAATCCCCGGAGGTCCTCGACGGTGGGACCACCACCGGCGAAGTTCCGCCCCTCGTATCCGAGGGTGTCCCAGCCGACCAACGAGCCCGGACCACCCGATCGCAGCAATGAGGTCGGCGCGGTGATCCCCGGCGGAGTGCCGTCATCGACGGTGCCATAGGTCGAGTTCGCCCAGCTCACAAAGTTCTCGATCACGATCCGCTGGGCGAACGTGACGATCAGTGTGGCCACCACCAGTGCACCGCCCAGCGCGGCGATCGGGGCCGGGAGCGCTGCGGAGACCGCACGGTCAAGGCGACGGATGCCTTGGGCGGCGAGGCGACCGAGGAGGAACAGGAGCACACCGACCACGATGGTGACCACGAGGGTTATCAGGTACTCGGGCCAGGCCAGTACATCCATGGAGACCAGACGACGCTGGGCGTTCTGGGACCCGACCCAACGGACCCCACCGAGGACGACCGCGAGAACGACGGCGGCGCCGAGGATCCGGCCGCCATGGCGGCCGAGGGGTCGCGGCACCGGGCGATGCACCGCGGCGAGGAGTCGCTGGGCGAACCATGCGAACCCTGCGCCGATGGCCAGACCGATGGTGATGCAGAGGGCGCTGATCACGCCCTGCATGAGTGGTGACCGGGGAAGCAGTGTCGGGGACAGCGACGTGACGCCGAACAGCAGACCGCACCAGCGCGAGAACGGACCGATCGGCGCCCGCAGACGGGCTCGGAGGGAGATCCATGGGTGCTGCGGATCCTTGATCACAGCCATGCGTGGCACTCCTCGCTGCTCATCACCGGTGGTCCACAGATCCGCCGATGGGCAGAGGCTAGGCGCCGGACGCTGCTTCCTTGGCCCATCGGTAATCAGCCTTGCCCGAGGGAGACCGTTTCACCTGATCGACGAACGTGACCGCACGAGGCACCTTGTAGCCAGCGACGAAGTTGCGACAATGGGTCGCTAGGTCTTCGAGCGTCGGGTTGGTGCCCGCACGAGCCTGCACCACGGCAACCACGCGCTCTCCCCAACGTTCGTCGGGCAGGCCCACAACGAGTGCGTCGTAGACAGCAGGATGCGCTTTGAGTGCTTCCTCGACCTCTTCGGGATAGACCTTCTCGCCGCCGGTGTTGATGCATTGCGAACCACGACCGAGCATGGTGACCACGCCGTCAGCGTCGACCGAGGCGGAGTCGCCGGGCACGGACCAACGACGACCTTCAGCATCGACAGGGAAGGTCTTGGCGGTCTTCTCCTCGTCCTTGTAATAGCCGAGTGGGATATGACCGGTTCGGGCGAGCTGGCCGATCTGCTCGGAGCCGGGAGCGAGCGGCACCAGATTCTCGTCGAGCACCTGCAGTTCGGGCGAGACAATGAAGCGTCGGGCGCCACCCTCTGCCGACATGCCACCGGCGCCGGTCTCGGATGCTCCATAACTGTCCATGACCATGATGTGCGGCAGTGCATCCTTGAGTGCTTGCTGCACGGCCGGCGAGAACACGCCACCACCCGAACCGATGCGGAAGAGCCCGGAGAGATCCCAGGAACCGGAACCGTCAACGAGAGCATCGGCAAGTGGGCGGCCCATGGCGTCGCCCACCAACGTGATGCCCATGCACGTCTCGCGCTCGGCGATCGACCAGATCTCGTGGGCATCGAATCCGTGACCGGTGTAGAGCACCACTGGCCCCCCACCGAAGAGCATGTTGCACATGCCCCATTGCGCCGCACCATGCATGAGCGGGGCGATGATCAGGCTGGGACGTGCGAACTCCTCCGGCAGCGAGCGCTCGGCGATCTCCTCCGGAGACGTGAGGGGCGCCCCGAGTGCAGAACTGAGAGCAGCGAAGAAGATGTCCTCGTGACGCCACATGACACCCTTGGGCATCCCGGTGGTGCCGCCGGTGTACAGGAAGTAGAGGTCATCGCCGCTGCGATTGTTGTCGAACGATGCGTCGGACTGGGCGTTGACGAGTTCTTCATAGGACTGCGCCCAAGGAGTCTCGTGATCGGTGCCGTCCTCCATCACGAGGAACGAGCGGACCTTGGTCATCTTCGATCGGATCTCGTCGATGACCGGCGCGAACCCGCGCTCGAAGATCACGACCTCGCTGTCGGAGTTATCGAAGAGGTACTCGAGTTCGTGCGCCACGTAGCGGTAGTTCACGTTGATGGGAACGACACGGGCCTTACATGATCCGAAGAACAACTCCGCCCACTCGACCCGGTTCCACGCATACACCGCGACCTTGGCCCCGGGTTCGCATCCCTGCGCCATGAGCATCTGCGCCACCTGATTGGTGCGACGATCGAACTCGCCAAAGGTGTAGCGAATGCCACCGCCGGCCACACAGAGGCGATCCGGAACTGCGGCGGCGACGAGCTCGAAGAGATCACCGAGGTTGTAGGAACGCGATCGATCAGTCGACATGGGATGACTCCAACTCCAGTGGGGCGAGGTTGTACAGCGATTCGAGGATGAGGTTCGGACCGACGGCCCGGCGGATCAGCCGAGAACGAGCTTGGAGGCCTGACGAAGCGCGTCGGGTCCGCGCGGGGCGATCATGAGCGACGTGACCGGGCTGTTGCGCCAGTGCTCGAGACGCTCCGCGATACGCGATTCGGGTCCCACCAATGAGATCTCGTCGGCGAAATCGTCGGGCACTGCGGCAATCGCTTCCTCGCGCTTACCGGCGAAGAAGAGGTCCTGGATCTTGTAGGCCTCTTCTTCGAAGCCCATACGAGCCATGAGTTTGGTGTGATAGTTCTGGCCCTTGGCGCCCATGCCGCCGATGTAGAAGCCGAGCATGGCCTTCACGGGGAACAGGCCGGTGGCGACATCATCGGTGACGTTGAACGTGACCAGCGCACTGATCTCGAAGTCGTCCTTGGCGCCGGCAAGCTGCTCGGCGTAAACGTCCTGACGGAACGGTGAGTAGTAGAGCGGCAGCCAGCCATCGGCGATCTCGGCGGTCTGGGTGACGTTCTTCGGTCCTTCGGCGCCGAGGAAGATCGGGATCTCCGAACGCAGCGGGTGGGTCATGATCTTGAGCGGCTTGCCGAGACCAACCGAACCTTCGCCGCGATACGGCATCGGATAGAACTCGCCGTCGTTGGTGAGCGGTCCTTCACGGCGCAGTGCCTGGCGGATGATGTCGACGTACTCACGGGTGCGAGCCAGGGGCTTGTTGGACGGACGGCCGTACCAACCCTCCACCACCTGCGGACCAGAGACACCGAGGCCGAGGATGACACGGCCGTTGGAGAGATGGTCAAGGGTCATGGCCGCCATGGCGGTGGCCACCGGCGTGCGAGCCGAGAGCTGCACGACACCGGTGCCGAGCTTGATGCGCTC
>WLCQ01000199.1 GCA_009705225.1 Actinomycetota bacterium
AGACGAGTCGTGTACGGAGCAAGACCGACGACGGCCTTGATCCGCTTGTCAGCCACCGTGGTCCCGAGCGGGGTGGAGTGACCGCCAACAGTGGCAAGCGCCGTGTACCCGCCATAGCTATGGCCGAAGAGCCCGATGCGATCAGCATCGATCTTGTTGTGGAAGGGATCGTTCGCGTCGGCATTGCGAGCGAGCATGCCGTCGATCTCGGCGGAGATGTCGGCCGGACGATTCATGTCGTTCTGATCCTGCGACACCATGGCGTTGACGAAATTGTCGATCGCTGTGTTGCCGGTGTGGTTGGCGGCGATCACGATGAATCCCTCACTGGCGAGGTGCTCAGTGATGAACGAGGAGATGAAGTTCAGACCGCCACTGCCATGGGAGTAGATGGCCAGCGGCAACTTGTCCTCGGCCACGATCGGCGCATCGGCGATGGCGACCTTGGAGTCGGTATAGGTGGAGGGCAGCAGCGCATAACGAGCTGGGGTGCCAGTCGTGCCGGGAGCGATCGGGTACCAGACCGTGACATCGAGCGGACGATTGCGGGTGGCATCGATGATCTGGATCGTGCGGAAACCGACGCCATACGGGCCGGGAGCAGCCGGATCGGCCACGGTCGACTTGGCCGCGGAATCCTTCGAAGAGGACGAGCTGCCACAGCCGGCGAGACCAAGGGACACAGTGAGGACGAGCGCGAGCGCGCCGATGAATGAACGTGAGCGAATCTGCATGGCGCAACGATTGCAGATTCCGGGCCCTCGGGCAGCATCCTCTGGTCCGCTCCGTGAGCCGGGCGGGGCTCAGGCGAGGCTCAGACGAGGCTCAGGCGATGAATACCGGGTTGATCGGGCTGCCCGTGGCGCCAGTGACCTTGAGCGGCGACACGGCGATGATGCCCTCGTGCACACCATCGGCAGCGAGCGCCGAGAGATCGAGGTACTCAAGCATGTAGATGCCCGAGCGCACAAGCAGGATCTTGTGGGCGATGAGGAAATGGTTCTCGTCGAAGGGAATCGACTCGATGGCGGCGTTATCTGAACCCACGGCCACGACATCGTGATCGGCGAGCCACTGGGCAGCATCGGCACCGATACCAGCCTGGAACCATGTGGAGTCGCGGGTGGCCTGATCGGCAGCCAGCCACCAGTCGAGATAGCCGGTGCGGATGAGCACGACATCGCCGGTGCGGATCTCGACGCCCTGCGCGTCGGCAGCACCCTGGAGATCGGCTCCGGTGATGATGCGGCCGTGTTCAACGTGAACGTCGTCGCCGAAGAACGCAACCATGTCGAGCACCACACCGCGAGCAGCGAACGATGAGGCCTTCTCGATACCGAGCTTGCGGGCTCCGTCCATGGAGCGCATCTCGGTGTAATCCACGCCGTTGTAATGCTTGTAGTCCTCGTACACATGCACGAGAGCATCCATATGCGAGGTGGTGTGCGAGGCCATGGTGAGGATGTCCTCATGGGCACCGGTGCCTTCGAGCGCGCCCATCCAGAGGTCACGATCGGAGTCGGTGCCGTCGCGCAGCGTGTAGCGCATGGGCACACCGCGGTAATCCATGAGCGGAACACCCTTGCCCTGGATCGGGATGCCAAGGCTGTACACCTTGCCCGTGGTGATCGACTGCGCCGCAGCCATGATGATCTCGGGGGTGAGCAGGTTGAGTGCTCCGCGCTCGTCGTCCGCGCCCCATCGGCCCCAATTGTTCTTCGTCATTGTGGTGATCTCCCCGTGATCGATTCTTTGCGCCGACGCTAGGCCAGCGCCGGAAGGACCTCGTTGCGGAACAGTTCGAACTGCTTCCAGGCCAGGTCGATGGGCATGCCACCACACAGCGGATGCATCGAGAACATTGCGAAGTCGCCAGCGGCGGCGGCTTCATCAACGGCCTCGGCAGGTGACATCACGCGGTAGAGACCTTCCTCACGCAGTTCGGCCACCGTGGTGGCATGCGAATGCGCTGAGGACTTGATGTCCGAGGTCTGCCATGAGGAATAGGTGACGGCTTCATGGAGCAGGTACTCGCCCATATCAGCCCAACCCTGGTCGACATCTTCCGCGAAGAACACGTGGTAGAAGCTGGCCGGCGGGGCCATGGCGAAGCCGTTGGTGCCGTACTCAGTGCACTTCTCGTAATAGTGAGCTTCGATTTCGGGCACCGGTGCGGCGAACATGATCGGTAGGCCGAAGCGGGCGGCGCGACGAGCGGCTGGCTTGGAGGTGCCCCCCAGCAGGAAGGCGGGATGCGGCTGGGTGAAGGGCCGCGGCGTGACCTGCACGGTGGTGCCGCGATATTCGAAGGGCTCGCCGGTCCAGGCCTTCAGCATGACATCGACGCATTCGTCCATGATCTTGCCGCGGTCCTCCCAGGACTTGCCGTGCGCGGCGTACTCGCTCGGGCGGTAGCCAAGACCACCGATGACGCTGAGGCGACCCTTCGACATGAGGTCGATGGTGGCGATGTCCTCGGCGATGCGCAGCGGGTCGTGCAACGGCACCAGCAGCGCGGAGATCGAGACCGACACGTTCTTGGTGCGGGCGAGGATGGCTGCGGCCATGGTGAGCGGCGAGGAGCTCCAGCCGTTGAACGCACCGTGATGTTCCTCGAGCGACACCATGCCACCACCGAGTTCATCGAGGGCCTGGCTCATATCGAGCATGGCGCCGTAGCGATCGGCCATCTCGTTGGGCTCGAGACCGGGCTGGATGCAGTTGAAACGAAGCATGGACAGGGCCATGGCGGAACTCCCCTGATTTGAGGACCGGCCTCCAACAGGCGCGGTCGACGACGTTTGATGAAACTAGTTGGCCTGCGCGGCTTCGAGAATCTCGATGACCTTCGTGATGCGCTCGGCGTGCTTGGTCTCTTCGCGACCGTTGAGACGCAGAAGACGAATGACCTCTTCGTCGGTCTCGTGATCGGCCCAGGCCTGATAGCCAGCGTCACCGGCCTGCTCCCCGGCGATGATGAGCGGCAGCATGGAGACATCGACAGTGTCGGGGAGGTCGACGGTGAACTTCTCGAGCACCTCGGCCGATGGCACGTACTCGGTGCCGGTCTTGAGCGACATGACTTTCATCATGCGGCGGGCATGCCCGACCTCTTCGCGACCATTGCGACGCAGCAGCTCGGCGGCTTCGTCGTTGCCGATGCGATCGGCGAGGGCGTCGTACAGAACATCGCCGCTGTTCTCGACTCGGATGAGCAGCTCGAGAGTTTCGAGATCGAGGGTTTCAGCGGCACCGATGCGGGCTGTGGCTTCGAAGAAGTTCATAGGCTCAATCATCGCGTGGTTCGCGAGCCCGTGCCGCGTCGACCGCCGCCGCCAGCGCGCTGACCGCCACCTGCTGCGCCAGAACCACCACCGGCGGAACCACCACCGGAACGCCCGCGGCCGGTGGGAGCGCCACCACTGCGGGTTGACTGAGTGGCCCCGCCACGACTGGAGCGACCAGCTGGCGCTGCACCGCTGCGACTGGCACCGGGCTTGGCCCCAGTGCGGGCGCCGCCGCCGGTTCCTGCACCCTGACGAGCGCTACCGCCGGTTCCTGCACCCTGGCCACCAGCCGACGAACCACCGGAGCCACGACGACCGCCCTGACCGGTGCGGCCATGACGAGCGCCGGGGGCACCAGCAGCGGCCTTGGGCCGAGCACTGGAACGTGAGTTCGGGCGCGCACCACGGGGC
>WLCQ01000002.1 GCA_009705225.1 Actinomycetota bacterium
CAGCTCTCAGTGGAATTGGGTTCGCCGTGATTACCGGAGGAGGTCCGGGGATCATGGAGGCGGCCAATCGTGGGGCGAAGGATGTCGACGGATTGAGCGTCGGTTGCTCGATCCAACTACCGCATGAGCAGGCTTCGAATCCCTACGTCGACATCAACCTCGACTTCCGGTATTTCTTCGTCCGCAAGGTCATGTTGGTGAAGTACTCCTACGCCTTCGTGGTGATGCCCGGCGGGTTCGGCACTGTCGATGAATGGTTCGAGGCACTCACCCTCATCCAGACCGCCAAGATCCACGAGTTCCCGGTGATCGTTATGGGCGTTGAGTATTGGCGCCCCATCGTCGAACAATTGGAGACGATGGTC
The DNA here is from genome assembly GCA_009705225.1 of Actinomycetota bacterium. Lineage (GTDB taxonomy): Bacteria > Actinomycetota > Acidimicrobiia > Acidimicrobiales > Acidimicrobilacustridaceae > Acidimicrobilacustris. The sequence goes on from WLCQ01000002.1 coordinate 366, forward strand.
GACGCGGGCATGATCGCCCGATCTGATCTCGATCTTCTGCTCGTGACCGACTCGGTGGAGGAGGCCGCTCGGTACATCGATGAGATCTGCGTCTCGCGTTTCGACCTACGCCGTAAACCGCGCCCCATCAGGGCCCTCGGGGAGGGCCGTCCCGGGGCCTGAACGGATTGTGCAGCATCTGGCGTCGGAGGATGGGGCAGACTGTATGTACGCCTCTCACGAGGGGCGTTCCCCGAACGGATAGTCATGAACATCCTGGTGATAGGCGCAGGCGGCGTGGGAGCGTCGATGGCCTCAATCGCAGAAACACGTTCCTTCTTCCAAACGTTCACACTCGCAGACATCTCCATCGAATCGGCGCAACGAGCAATTGCTGAACTCGATGACCCCGGACGGTTTGTCGCGGCCAAGGTCGACGCCCGCAGCGAGTCCGACATCGTGCGTCTCATCGAGGCCTCCAAGTCGAACATCGTGGTCAATGCGTGCGACCCCCGACTGAACGAGCCAATCTTCAACGCTTGCTTCACCGCTGGAGCGCATTACGTCGACATGGCGATGACGCTCAGCAAGCCCCATCCGAGTGACCCCTACAACCTCGTAGGCGCGCCGCTGGGCGAGGTTCAACTGGCCGCTGATCAGCAGTGGCGCGACAAGGGCCTACTGGCGCTGGTTGGCATGGGTGTCGAGCCGGGACTTTCCGATGTGTTCGCCAAGTACGCCGCCGATGTGCTCTTCGACACGATCGACGAGATCGGCGTGCGCGATGGGTCGAACCTCTCGATCGATGGGCTCGACTTCGCGCCGACCTTCTCGATCTGGACCACGATCGAGGAGTGCCTGAACCCTCCCGTGATCTGGGAAAAAGAGCGTGGGCTCTACACCACCGACTGTTTCAGTGAGCCCGAGATCTTCCATTTCCCCTCCGGAATCGGTCCGATCGAATGCGTCAATGTCGAGCACGAAGAGGTGCTGCTCATCCCTCGCGAGGTTGACTGCAACCGGGTGACCTTCAAGTACGGGCTCGGCGCCGAGTTCATCGACTGGCTCAAAACCTTTGCGTATCTCGGGCTCGATTCCACCGAGAAGATCAAGGTGGGCGATGCCCGTGTCGCTCCGCGCGACATGCTGGCCTCGCTGCTTCCCAATCCCGCCGAACTCGGACATCTCATGCACGGCAAGACCTGCGCCGGTACCTGGGTGCGGGGAACCTACGACGGGGAACTGCGTGAGGTGTACCTCTATCACGTGGCCGATAACGAGACCACGATGCGCGACTGGGGTTCCCAGGCTGTTCTCTGGCAAACCGCGATCTGTCCGGTGGTGGCGCTCGAACTCATTGCTACTGGTGGTTGGGAAGGCGTGGGAGTGCGCGGCCCCGAGGCATTCGACGCTGCTCGCTATCTCAACCTTCTCGCCGACTACGGCTCCCATCACGGCATCCTCGAGATGGGTCCGGGCCTGTGGCCCACGGCGAAACCAACCGGGGCGCCCGGCTGGGACCGACCGATCAAGCGAGCAATCAAGCCCTGATCGCTGGACGATCGCCACTACGGCGTCGCAAGCCACGGAGGGGGAGCAATGTCAAAGGGGAGCAATGTCAGCTGAGGAATCGTCCATGGTCGAGGTTCTTGCGATTGAGCCGCATATCTCCATGATCAGACTCAACCGTCCGGACCGCCTCAACGCGCTCACCTTCGAGATGGTTGCCGAGATCCATGATGCTCTCGACACGGTGGGTAACGACACCGAGTGCAAGGTGGTGATCCTGACGGGCGCTGGCCGTGGGTTCAGTGCCGGTCTCGATCTCAAGAATTGGGGAACAGCGCCCGAGCCCGGTGAGCACCCTCATGTTCGGGCCGGGATCGACGCCCAGACCTTCATCTCGAATCTCGTGGTGCATATGCGTGATCTGCCGCAGGTGATCATCGCTGCGGTGAACGGAGCGGCTTTCGGTGGTGGCCTGGCGCTGGCCTGTGCGTCCGACATCCGACTCGCCGGCCCTGATGCGCGTTTCTGCTCGGCCTTCATCCGCACCGGCCTCTCGGGAACCGATATCGGCATCACCTATCTGCTGCCCCGACTCATTGGCAACGCTCGCGCCTTCGATCTCATCCTCACCGGACGCGATATCGATGCCGCCGAGGCGTTCCAGATGGGATTGGTCTCACGGGTCGCCGACGAAGGTGGCCTCGATGAACTGGCGCTCTCCTATGCGCGTCAGATGGCGGCGTACACCGCCACGGGACTGCGAACGACCAAGGAAGTGCTGTGGCATAACACCGACGCGCCGAGCCTCTCGAGCGCGCTTGCGGTGGAGATCCGGAACCAGAACCTCATGCAGTACGCCCCTGATGTTCGGGAGTACATGAAGAACTATCGCCAACGCACAACCGGTTCGAAGTCCTGATTGGCGGTTCCGTCGATCAGGCGATCAGCGGATGGCCCCGAGGTGCACCACGTACCACTCCCCGCGCCAAGAGATCAGTGAACTCACCGGGACGACCTTGATGCTGCCACCGACGTCGAAGCGCAGTTTCGTTCCGTAGACCCGCCAGTAACCGATGAGGTTGTACTCCTCGCCGGGCTTGACCCACACGGCGGCGTTCGGGACATCGGCGCCCAGGAAGGTTGCGTTGGCAGCGCCGGTGCCCAGCAACTTGTTGGCGTCACGAGTGTCGACCCCGAACGCGGCGATGAGACGGTTTTTCCAGTCCGCTGCCGGGTCGGTGTTCTTCTTGACCTGCTTGTAGGCCTCAACCGGGAAGAACGAGGAGAGGCCTTTCGCGGAGTCTCCGGCGATGATCGCTGCGGCGAGCGCCTGCATCCGAAGATCGAATCCTTCGCCCGTGGCAGCAGGTTTGGTATCGGTCTGGGGGAGCGTTGCCGGGTTGATCGTGGTTGTCGGAGCTTCCGTGGTCGGGGTCGGCGCCATCGTCGTTGCGGCGGTAACTGTCGTTGACGGAGATGCAGACTTCTTGAGGCTGCCGCATGCTCCGACCGCCAGAGTCAGAGCGATAGTTCCCACCGCGAGGCCAGCGACGACCGAACCACCCATTCGTGGCAGGCGGGAGGAGGTTGTGTTCGGTCGGCCCATGGGATGATCACGGTAGATCACTGCGGAACCCCGATGGGGTCAGAGCGCCCGGTAGATGAGGTACGCCCCGAACGCGATCTCGACGGTGATGGTGATCGCTCGTTGGTGATCGGTGACGAATCGGTTGATGGTCCCGAAAATCTGCGCAGACCGTTTCGGCAGTGCGATCCTCAGCAGCAACGGGCCCGTTGCCGGTAGCGACGTGATGAGCGCGGCAACTGCGACGGCCGTGATCTTCGCTCCGGTTGACGCTGATGATCCGCTGACCGTATGCATCGCCGGGAGGTACAGCAGGATCGTCGACAGGTTGCTGATCATGAGCCCGAACCCGAGCGCGAACACTGCGAACAGTCCCCGATCGACTTCGGGTTTGCTGGTGTGAACCGGGGTGCCGGTATCGCTTTGGGTCCGGGAACGCAGCAGCGAGATGATGGCGAGCGACAGCAGCACGACCCCAAGCAGGCCATAGACATCGTGGGTGATCTGAACCCGCGTGGCGCTCGGTTGTGCTCGATGGGTGATCACGAGTCCACTGACAGTGAGTCCGGCGAGAACGGTGGCGAATCCAGCGGTGAACACCAGCCCGCGCGTGATGGAGCGTCGACCGCCGAGGATGATGACGTTGGCGGCGAGCACGGTCGGGCTGACCGCTGCGCCGAGGGCGAGGGGGATGACACTGGTGAGCAGATCGCTCATGACGGTTGAGCCTCACTTGCGTTCATGGTTCCGGTACTTGCGGCGGGGAGGGTGGCTTCATAGGCCTGCCAGCGCAGACGAGCGATGAGCAGGAACACCAGCATGAGCACCGCAGTCGCGGTGAAGACTGTGAATCTGCCAAAGGTGCCGTAGAGAGCGGACCCACCCAATGCGGCCAGACCGGCGACTGCGAGTCCAGTAGCTCCGAGCAGTCCCTGACCCGTGGCGAGTTGCTCGGGCGGACTACTCATTGCGACTGCGACTTGGTTGCCCGGCATCGTGAAGGCATCTGCGCTGGCGTGGATGCCCGACACCACAATGAGCAGCCAGAGTGGGCCGATGCCATAGCTGAACGTGCAGATCGCCGCGATGGCGATACTTATCGTGAGAATTCGAATGGGACCGCGTGATTGCGCGAGTGCGCCACCTCGGGAGGCGAAGAAGATCATCGGCAGGGTGAAGGCGCTGACCGTGACCCCGATCAGCCAGGTGGGGGCGTCGAGGTCGCGCAGCAGGATTGCCCAGATGGCCTCGAACGTTCCGATCGTGAGATAGAACGCGATCGCCGCGGCGAGCGCGGACTGCATGGCCGGCTGGGTGATGAGAGTACGCAACGCCCGATGGGTCGTGTCCTGAGCTCCGGAGTGCAGATCGATTCGACCGATCAGTCCGAAGACAGCGACGTAGGTGACGAAGAGGAAGAGGAAGGGCGCCCGGAGATCAATCAGTTGCGCAAGCACAGCAGCGATGAGCGGGCCGAGCACGAATCCGCCGACGTCGAATGCCGTCTGGCGGCCGAGGTTGGCGCCGACGCGCGCTGGGTCGCGGGCGATCACGACCCGGCGGATTGCCGGGGCGACCATGCCGGTGCCGAGTCCGAACAGCAGGCGTCCGCCCACCCATTGCCAGAGATCGTTGGCGAAGACCATCCACAGCATGCTTGATGCCGCGATCGCCATTCCGATGCGCACCATGAGGGCGGTATGCCCTCGATCAGCGAATCGGGACAGAAACATCTGTGACGCGAAGCCGCTGGCGAACCCGGCGAATGCGATGAGCCCGACGTCGCCGTCGCTGAATCCGAACCGGTCTCGGATATCGGCCAACAGTGTGAAGACGATGCCGTAGCCGATTGACATCAGAGCGGTGACGATGAACAGCAACCACAGGGCGGTGGGTGGTGATGCGTCTGATGCCCCATCGGGCGCGGTGCTCTCATGCGGCTGCGTCATGGTCCCCCCTGCGGTGCCGTGAACCTAGCCGCATGGAGTCAGGGAAGGACCGGATATGAACACCGTCGGTGGGTGTTGTTCTGCGTCGGTCTGTCTGTGAGGCTGGGCAGAGATGACCTCGACGGAGTTGCGGGACGCGATCACCCTCGGCGTGATGGCGTTCGTGGTGCTCCCGCTGATGCCGGATCGTGCGCTCGGTCCCTATGGCGCGCTCAACCCGCATCGGATCTGGTTGGCGGTCGTCGCATTCACCGCCATCTCATGGTTCGGGTATCTCGCGGTTCGTGCGGTCGGCCCCCGTCGTGGATCAGTGGTGGCAGGGTTCGCCGGTGGATTCGTTTCCGCGACTGCAACCACTGCGACCATGGCGCGTCGGTGTCACGATGGTGAGCGGCTCTCGGTGATGGTGTCGGCGGCACTGCTGGCCAGCGTGGCCACCTTCTTGCAACTGATCGGGGTGCTTGCGGTGGTCGATGGTGCCCTCGCAGGGCAGTTGCTGCCGGCCTGCATTCTTGGCGCCGTCGTCTTGGTCGGGCTGGGCCTGTTCGGACTGAGGGCGTACCGGGAACCCGAGCCTCTCGAGGGGATCGCCGTTCCCGCTCTAGCGAGCGCGCCGGATGACCATGCCCGACGATCAGCACCTACGCACCCGTTCTCCCTTCGGGCAGCGTTTCTTTTCGCCGCGGTGCTCACAATCGCGTCGCTCGTGGGGGAGTGGGCCGCTGCCCTCGTCGGCGATGGTGGGGCGGTGTTGGTGGCCGGACTCACCGGCCTCGCTGATGCCCACGCCGGAGCATTGGCGGCCGCATCGATGTCCGTGGCTGGCGATCTTCCGGCGTCGACGACTGCACTCGCGGTCGGTGCCGCGGTGTTCGGGAACATGGTCGTGAAGGTGGTGGTGTCGTTCGTGGTCGGGGGACGGAGGTTCGGTGCCCGGTTCGCCGCGGCTGTGGTGCCCGCTACTGCGGTGTTCGTGCTGTGCGCGGCGCTCTCAGGGTGAACGCGACGTGCGCGGTAGCGTGCACTGCAACGACAACCAAGAACAGCATGGCGCCGCAGGGATGGGCCGGGAGGAGCACCGATGTCTGGAATCGCTGGTGATGAGGACTCCGTGATGCGTATCGATATCTGGTCCGATGTGGTGTGCCCGTGGTGTGCCATCGGCAAGGCTCATCTCGACGAAGCGCTGACGCAGTTCGCCCACGCTGACGAGGTCGTCATCCGCTGGCACAGCTTCGAACTCGACCCGAGTGCGCCAGCAGTGCGGTCGGGCAACTACGCCGGCATGATCGCCAAGAAGTACGGGATGGACACCGAGCAGGCGCAGACCATGGTGGACCAGATGACCGCTCGCGGCGAGAGCGTCGGCGTCGACTTCCGTTTCGATCGCGTACAACCCGGCAACACCTTCGATGCGCATCGAGTGATCCACCTCGGTGGGCTTCGCGGTATTCAGGACGAGGTGAAGACGCGGATGCTGCGCGGCTATCTCAGCGACGGCGAGGCGATCGGACTTCCCGAGGTGGTGCACAAGCTCGGGGTGGAAGCCGGCCTCGATCCCGATGAGGTCACCGCCGTGCTCGAGACCGATGCGTTCGCCGATGACGTGCGCGCCGATGAACTGCTCGCTTCCCAACTGCAGGTCACCGGGGTGCCGTTCTTCGTGTTCGACGGGCGTCTGGCCGTGGCCGGGGCGCAGCCGCCAGAGGTGCTGCTCGAGGTGCTCGAGCGGGCCTGGTCCGATCGAGCACCACAACTCGAGGTTCTCGCCGACGGAGACGCGTGCGGCCCTGACGGCTGCGAGATCTGATTGACCTGTTGACCTGTTGACCTGTTCGACTGTTGATCTGGTCGAACAGGTCCGGGTTCAGACCTGGCGGGTCTCAGGAAGTCGCACCAACGGGATCGTGCGTTCGGTCTTCGCCTGATAGTCGGCATACCAAGCCCGATCGGCGATGAGGAGGTCCCAGAGTCGGTCGTGTTCAGCGCCCTCGGCGAGGATGTCAGGAGCGGACCAGAACTCGCCGTTCTGCACCCGCACATACACCTCGGGATTGGCATCGGTGTCGCGCAGGTTGATGTACCAGGACGGATGCGTGGGGAAGCCGGCATAGGACGCCACGACGACCCGAACACCATCGGGATCGACCCAGTACGGCAGGGCGATCTTGTGCTCCTTGCCGGACTTGCGCCCAATCGTGCGGATCATCACATGGTGCATATCGGCGACGACCCACACGGCGTCGTCATTGCTGGTCTCGAGCGCGGCGACATGCATCTCGGTGATCTTGGGGATGTCCTCATGTGAGGGGGTGTCCCAACCCTGCTCGACCTTCTGCTCACTGGTCATGGTGTGTCTCCGTTCTTGTGATTCGCGTGGTTCATGGTGTTCACGGTGTTCATGCTGTTCGAGTTGTCCCCATCAGTGCCACTGTTGGCGCTGTCGATGATGCCTGAGCATTGCTCAGAGCATGATCTCCCCGCCGTTGACGTTGAGATCGGCGCCGGTGATCACGCTCGCGTAATCGGAAGCGAGGAATGCCACGGCATTCGCGCAGTCGGCGTCGTCGGGGATGATGCCGAGCGGAATGTCCTTGGTGATCTCAGCGATGACGTCGTCGCGAGTGCGACCCGATGACACGGAGAAATCCACGTACATCTCGACCGGAGGTCCCCACATCCAGCCCATCGAGGCGGTGTTGACCCGGATGCCGGATGGGCCGAGTTCCTTCGCCAGCATGCGGGCGGCAGCGGTGAGAGCACCCTTCGAAGACGCGTATCCGGCCTGAGCCATGAGCGGCTTCTTCTGGATCATCGAGTTGATGAACACGATCGAGCCACGTCCGGCCGGTTGCATGGCCTTCGCCACTTTCTGGGTGAGATCGAGCGTGCCGAACACGGTGACGTCGAAGGCCTTCTTCCAGTTGGCGAAGTCCGCATCGGTGAACATGGTGAACGCAGGCGGGATGAATGCACTGTTGACCAAACAATCGATCCGGCCGAACTCAGCGAGCGTGGCATCTACGAGATGCTGGGTGCGCTCGGGATCGGAGATATCGGTGGGGCACACGAGCACCCGACGTTCGGGCCACTGACGCTTGATCTCGTCGGCAACCTCTTCCAGTTTGGATTCGGTGCGGGCGGCGAGCACCACATCGGAGCCCTCGCGGGCGAAGACGTAGGCGAGTTCCTGTCCGAGTCCCGGGCCGATACCCGAGATGATCGAGACCTTGTCCTTGAGCATCATGCGTGTTCCCCTTCACGTGTCGGCCCTCATCAGTGGGCAGTGCTTGCTACCACGGATCACCACCCGTCGTGGCACTTGAGGACCCGCCGGTAGTCTCGGCGGGTCCACTGGGGGTGCGATGCGAACAAGTCTGGTCATCGGAGGAACAGGTCCCACCGGGATCCATATCGTGCAGGGCCTCGTTGATCGCGGCGACCATGTCACGATCCTGCACCGCGGCACCCACGAGCGTCCCGAGACCCCGGCGTCGGTGGAGCATCTCCATGCCGATCCCTATGACGTCGATTCATTGACCGCCGCGCTTTCCGGTCGTCAGTTCGATCTCATCGTCGCTATGTACGGCCGTCTGCGCCGCATCGCGGAACTCACGGTTGGCCTGACCGATCAGTTCGTTTCGGTGGGAGGTGTGCCAGCGATCCGTGGATGGATGAATCCGTGGCTGTTCGAGCCCAGCGGCTTGCCGGTACCGGTCGATGAACACGCCGGAACCGTGCGCGCCTCCGAAGAGGACGAAAAGGGCTTCCGGGTGGCGCGCACCGAGGAGTTCGTGTTCGATAATCATCCGAATGCGGCCCATTTCCGTTACCCGTACGCCTACGGTCCGTTGCAGGTGGTTCCGCGGGAGTGGAGCATCGTGCGGCGGGTGCTCGATGGCCGTACGCGCATGATCATCCCGGACGATGGTCTTACCCTGCATCACCACGGGTACACCGAGAACCTCGCCCACGCCGTGCTGTGTGGCATCGATCATCCCGATCGCGCCGGTGGTCATATCTTCAACTGCGGCGACGACGAGGTGCTCTCGATTCGACAGGTGATCGAACTCGTCTGCACCGAACTCGGTCACGAGCTGTCATTGGTGTCGATGCCGTTCGAGATCGCCACCCCGGCGCATCCGTTGGTGGCCCAACCAGCGCCGACGCACCGGGTGCTCGACACCTCGTTGCTACGAGAGCGGCTTGGGTATCGCGATCTCGTGCCGGCCCGGGAGGCCGTGGCGCGCACTGCCCGTTGGCTGGTTGAGAACCCGATCGCACCGGGAGCTCCGGAGGAGTTCGTTCTCACCGATCCGTTCGATTATGAGGCCGAAGATTCGCTGATGGATGCCTGGTCGGCAGCGATCTCAAAGATTGCGCCGCCAGTATTCGGCGGTCGAGCCCCCGGGTTCGGCCTCGCCTACAGCGGTCCCGGCGGACGACCCCGGTCACAGGCCACATTCGACAACTGAGACCTCCACTGAGGGAGCACGCCTAGCGGTCGGGTTCGATTCACCGGCGAGCCGCCAGCGTCACAACTAGGGTCCGGATATGACCTACAAAGTTGTCGTCTGGGGAACAGGGAACGTGGGCCGACCCGCTATCCGGGCAGTGGCCGCACATCGGGATCTCGAACTGGCCGGGGTGATCGTCGCCAACCCGGACAAGGTCGGCCGCGACGCCGGTGAGCTCGCCGGCATCGCCCCGCTCGGGGTGCTCGCCACCGACGACACCTCCATCGCGTTCGCCGATGACATCGACGCCATCGTCTACGCCGCCACCGCCGACACCCGACCCATGGAGGCCTACATGGACCTCGAACGATGCTTGCGTTCGGGGCGCAATGTGGTGTCCACCTCGTTCTACCCGTTGCTGCATCCGGCGAGCATGCCGTCGGAGCTCACTGGTCTGCTCGAACCAGCCTGGACCGCCGGTGGGTCGTCGGTGTTCGTGTCCGGCATCGACCCGGGTTGGGCGCTCGACATCCTGCCGGGACTCGTGAGCGGTGTCGGGGCGGGCATCACCGAGATCCGCATCCAGGAAGTCTTCAATTACGCGCTCTATGACCAGCCTGATGTGGTGCGCAACATGATCGGGCTCGGCGGTCCCATGGACGTCAAGCCCCAGATGTTGCAGGACATCTCGCTGAACATGGTGTGGGCGCCGATGGTGCGAATTGTGGCCGAGATGCTCGAGGTTGAACTCGACGGCATCACAACCTCAGTCGAGATGCTCCCGCTGGAACGAACCATCGAGGTTGATGGCATGGGCACCTTCGAGGAAGGCACCCTCGGGGCGTTCCGGTTCGATGTCACCGGCGTCGTGAAGGGTCACCCGCTCATCGTGGTCGAGCATGTCACCCGCATCGACGATGAGTGTGCGCCTCATTGGCCGCAGCCACTCTCGCCCGGTGGCGAGCATCGGGTGGTCATGTCCGGCCACCCGCATCTCACCGTGAGCGTGCATGGCACCGAGCCCGGCGAACCCGGCGCAGCCGGTGGTGGCAATGCAACAGCGGCGAACCGCATCGTGAATGCCATTCCCGCGGTATGTGCGGCGCCTCCCGGACCGGTGAGTCCGATCGATCTTCCGCTCATCACCGGGGCGGCTCAATTGCGTCTGGGCTAACGGCTAACAGCTGGCGGCGAGGCGGTTGAGCATCTCGATATGGCTGTCGAGGGGTTCGACCACGAGTCCCTCGACCTTGCCGAGATCGTCCCAGCGGCGCAGGGAGCAGGCATCGGCGAACCCGGGGTTGGTCTCGAAGCTGGCCAGTTCCTCGGCAGACATCGGACCGCCCTGACGCCCGAGGCTCGCGAGTGACCCTGCGGAGAGCCCGGCGATGTACCCGGGTTCGGTGGCGGCGAGGTAGCGCTTGGCGCGCACATGCAACGCAATGGGAGCAGTGACGGCGGCCGGGAAGAGCACCGAAAGAGCCGCTGCGCCGACGTCCTCATGGCGTTGCGAGATTGGTTGCTCGACAGTGCCACCGGCATTGAGATCGATGAGGTGTCCGATGTCGTGGAGCAGCGCGGCGGCGGTGAGCGCATCGGTCTCACCCGAGGAGCGGGCGTGGGCTGCGCATTGCAGGGCGTGGTCGAGTTGGGTGATGTCCTCGTCGTAGTGATCGGTTCCCCACCTGTGGAAGAGGTCGAGGATCGAGTCGATCGAATCGAAGGTCATCGGATGATGGTTCCTTCGAAATCGCCGATGAGCGAGATGCGACCGCTCCCGTTGTCGTCAGCGGCGAACTCGGCCATCTTCTGCTCGTAATAGGCCTCGCGGAGATCACCCTCACGGGCAGCGTTGTAGGTGGGATACATGGCCCGGCGACTCGCTCGTGAATTGTTCGGTCCGCTGCGATGCGGAGTGCGGGAGTGGAACCACAAGGTCTGGCCGGCCCACATGGGTACGGGCGTCCATTCGAACCTCTCAGCGAGATCCTCACGGATGCATCCGCGGTCGTTCATCGGGAGTACCTCGGCGTGCATTCCTGACACCACTTCGAGGCAGCCGTTGTCGAGCGTGACATCGTCGATCGCCACAAGGCACGAGACATGCGTGTCGACGAAGCGGTATGCCGGCGCATCCTGATGAGGAGCGAAACCGGCGCCGCCGATGAGCTTGTAGTTGATCTTCTCCTTGTAGAGCACTGCCCGCTCGCCCAACAGCATCGACGCAGTGTCGAGAAGTTCGCCCCGGGTGAGTACCTCGCGCAGGCCGGCATGGAACGGCAGGAAGTTCTCGGTGCGGCACAGCTGCGGGCCGTGCGCGGTCATCTCACGATGGTGCAGGACACCGGACTCATCGGGCCATGAGGCCAACTCGTCGACCCAGTCCCGCAGCTCGGCGGTGACCTGGGGATCAAAGGGTTCGGTGAGCACCCAACCAGTGCGGCGGAAGTGCTCCACCGCCCCGGGACCGAGTTCATGGACGGTCATGTCGGCGGCGTTCACGTTGTCACGCTACCGGCCGCGATCTGGCCGACCCCGACACCTTCGTCTGTCCTACGCTCGGCCGATGGTCTGCATCGGGAACCAGCGTTGAACTTCCTCATCATCACCCTCGATGAGTTCCGGGGCGACTCCATGTCGTGTGCCGGACATCGCGTGGTCCGAACACCGGCACTCGATGCGCTTGCCTCGCAGGGTGTGCGCTTCGCCCGTCATTACAGCCAGGCTGCGCCCTGTGCCCCCGGTCGTGCGGCGCTCTATACGGGCACGTATCAGATGAACAACCGGGTTGTTTTCAACGGTTCACCGCTCGATGACCGTTTCGACAACATGGCCCGTGCGGCCCGGCGCGCCGGATATGCGCCGGCGCTGTTCGGCTACACCGATCAGGCCATCGACCCGCGAACAGTCGACTCGGATGATCCCCGACTGTTCACCTACGAGGGTGTGCTCCCGGGCTTCGACTGCATCGTGGATCTCACCGATCAGCGTCTGCCCTGGGCTGAGTGGGTACGGGCCAACGGCTTCGAAATCCCCGAAGACCCCGACGACGCACTGGCCACCGAGTCGGAGCGTCCCGCTGAGTTCGGGGTGAGTGCCTTCCTCACGAACGAGTTCCTCGACTGGCATGCACAGCAGAACGGCGCGTGGTTCGCGCATGTGAGTCACCTTCGCCCGCATCCGCCCTTCAGCGCCGCAGGGCACTGGGCCGAGGCCTTCGATCCAGCGGACGTGGACCTTCCGATTCCGACCCCGGAACCGGCGCATGCGCTCCATGAACTGTTGCTCTCGTTCCCGTTCAGTGCATCCCCGGCCGATGAAGCGGGCGTGCGCGAGATGCGAGCCCAGTACTACGGCATGATCGGCGACGTCGATGAACAACTGGGTCGGATCTGGCAGGCGCTGCGTGATGCCGACCAATGGGATGACACGGTGATCATCGTCACCAGTGATCACGGCGAGCAGTTGGGCGACCACGGACTGCAGCAGAAGATGGGTTGGTTCGAGCAGAGCTACCACGTGCCGGCGATCATCCGAGACCCCCGACGTCCTGCGGGTCACGGCAGCACCGTGAACGCGTTCACCGAGAACGTCGATCTCTTCCCCACGTTGTGCGATGCCATGGCGATCGATATTCCTCGTCAGGTCGATGGAAGACCACTCACCGAGTTCCTCGACGGCGGCGAACCCACCGACTGGCGCACCCATGCCCACTGGGAATTCGACTGGCGGTTCTTCATGCCCGGCGCCAACACCTCTGGTTGGCCCGATGATCGTCGGGGCGCCCACAACCAACTCGCCGCACAGCGCTCGGACACCACCGGCTTCGTGCAGTTCGCCGATGGCACCTCGCTGCTCTATGACCTTGTTGCCGATCCGACCTGGTCGTCGCCGATCGCTGATCCAGCCATGGCATTGACGGAAGCACAGCAGATGCTTGTGTGGCGCGCCGAGCATGCTGAGCGAACACTCACCGATCAGTTCCTGTACCCGAGGCCGTCATGAGCACTGACCGCTTCGGTTGGCGTCATCGTCCCGGGGTAAAGGTCCTCGGCCTGTGCGTCGCGGTTCTTGCGGTAGTCATCCTTTCGAGCGCGTGTTCGTCGGAGTCGCCCGCGGCGACAACGGATTCAACGACCTCCTCGGTGTCGGTTGCGCCCACATCAACTGTCGCCTGTTCGACGCGAACCACCGAGCAGTACGCGCAGATCCCAGGTGTCGATCCGAACCTCACCAGTCTCGAGGTCTTCACACCAGCGGCGGAGGAGGATGGTTGTGTCGGACGCCCACTCGTGGTGTGGATTCATGGTGGGGGATGGACCAGCGGTGATCGCAGTGAGTACCTCGATGACAAGGTCGCATTGTTCACTGATGCAGGATTCGTCTTCGCGACCATCAACTACCGGCTCACCGACGCAGCTGTAGCCCCGCCGGCACCGCAGTACCCGGTGCATGATCAGGACTCCGCCGACGCGATCGCGTGGCTCGTGGAAAACGCAGAAACCTATGGGATCGACGCGCGTCGGATCGCCGTGCTCGGCCACAGCGCGGGTGGTGGAATCACTGCAGCGATCTCAACCGATGAGACGTACCTCGGCCGTCATGGGCTGCCCCTCAGCACCATCCGCTGTGCGGCATCCATGGACGGCGAGGGATACGACGTGGTCGCCGGTGCGTCGTCAACGAACGCGTTCGCGGCGGGTACCTATCAGAACGCATTCGGCACTGATCCTGCTCTCTGGGCTGAGGCCTCACCGATTCGGCACGTTGCGGCCGGTAAGGGGATCCCGAAATTCTTCATCGCTGCTCGCGGTGCTGAATGGCGCATGGAGCAGCACAACGCGTTCATCGATGCGCTCGACGCTGCTGATGTGGTGACGACGGTGCTCGACGTGACCACGCTCGAACACGCCGACCTCACGACCCAGATCGGCCGGCCCGACGACACCCTCGTCACTCCGGCCCTCATGGACTACCTCGGCGGTTGCTTCACGAGCCGCCGCCGCTGAACTCAGGCGAACGGGTGGAGATCGGTGAGGCTCTCCGAGACGTTCCAGAGCAGTTCGGCATCGGCGCTGTTGCGGGCCTTCCGACTGGGGGTTTCGGCTACGGCATGACCACGCACGAGATAACGCGGGCCGTAATACCAGCCACCCTTCACGCCCGGTTCGGTTGCCGCCCGCAAGAACGGCAGTGCTCCGATCGCTGCTGACTGGCTGAACAACTTTCCGAAGGGTTCGAGCATGCGGTTGAGCATGCCGGTCCCCTCAGCGCCGAGATCGGTATGGCTGGCGCCCGGGTGCGCGGTCACGGCAATAGTGGGTGCACCGCTGGTGGCGAAACGCTTCTGAAGTGCCGCGCTGAACAACAGGTTCGAGAGCTTGCTCTGGAAGTACGCGCCCCACCGCTGGTAGCGGTGGTGATCGAACATGAGGTCGTCGAAGTGCATGCGGCCGGGGCGATGACCCATGCTCGACATGCTCACCACCCGAGAGCCCTCGGTCGCGCGCAGGATGGGCACGAGGTGCGCAGTGAGCGCGAAGTGGCCGAGATGGTTCACGCCGAACTGGGTTTCGAAGCCGTCTTCGGTCTTGGATTGGTCCAGTGCCATGAGCCCGGCGTTGTTGCCGAGGATGTCGAGTCGGGTGGCCCCAGCCGCGAACTCTTCGGCGAAGGTCGCAACGGAAGCGAGGCTGGCGAGGTCGAGTTTGCGCACGTCAAGCGATGCGTTCGGCACGACCGCGCGCACCAGACCGGCGGCGGCTTCGGCCTTGTCGAGGTTGCGGCAGGCCATGATGACTGTGGCACCGGCTCCGGCGAGTCCCTTGGTGATCTCGAGGCCGAGCCCTGCGTTGGCGCCGGTGACGATGGCCACCCGGCCGGTCTGATCGGGGATGTCCTTGGTGGTCCAATGCGCAGCCATGATTCTCCTCGGGTTTACGAAAGTGCGAATTTGCGGATGATTTCTGCCAGTTCGACTGGCTGATCGCCCTGCACGCTATGTCCTGCTTCGACAACGTGGATGATCTGCGCGTCGGGTCGACGTCGTCGAACCTCGGCTTCGTCCTCATCGGACACGACTGATTGGGGTCGCAGACCCCGCACCAGCATGAGCTCGCACGACGCTGCTTCGAGGGCATCCCAAAGATCGGACATGTCCGGGCGTTCGGTGCCACCACCGAATCGCTGATAGCGCCAGACCCACGAGCCATCCTCACGCTGCAATGCGTTGTGCAGGATGCCGCGCCGCAGCGAGCTCTCCGAGCGGGTCGGGTTGAACTCAATCGTGCGGGCCAGAAGTTCGTCGAAATCGGGGAAAGAGTCGGGTCCGTTCACGAAGGCCACGATGGCCTTGGACTTGGTCTCGTCCACGCCGGGAGTGATGTCGACCAGCACCAGTTTCGAAACGAGCGTCGGTGCATGTCGGGTGAGAGCAAGCGCAGTGATTCCTCCGAGCGACATTCCAATGACTGCCTGGGCCCGGGGAGCCAGCGCTTCGATCGCGATCGCGATGTCCGCGGCATTCGAGCCGGTGTCGAGCGTGCCGCCCCGACCACCATCGGAATGACCATGGCCGGGAAGATCAATGGCCACGAGTGAGCAGCCGAGTGCGAGCGCAACGGTGTCCCAGGTATGGGCGTTCTGGGCTCCGCCGTGTAAGAACACGAGTTCCGGCTCGGTCTCCCCCCACACGAGCGCGCTGAGTGACCGTCCGGGTTCGACCTCGACCGTGACACGGCGCACGACGGGAGGCGCGTCGAACGGGAGGTCGAACTCGGCGGCGTTCTCATGGAAATAGGAGAACTCGTCATAGGGCACTCGTTCGATGGTCATAATGCGCTCCGAGAGGAAGGGCCGGAATTCCGGGCGAGGTTGTTGTGTCGACAGGATGCGGTGTCGACGGGATGCGTTGACGATGGGTGGAGTCGGTCAGCGATAGCTGCGACGGTTGCGGGCCAGCAGTGAGGGCGGATCCACCGAGGGGTCCTCCTCGACAACATCGGTGCCCGGTGCGGCGATGGCATCGATGGCATCGAGCAGCGCGGGATCGAGGCGGAGATCGGCGCACTCAAGAAGATCGTCGAGCTGTTCCATGGTTCGCGGCCCGATGATGACCGAGGTGATCTGCGGATGTTCCATGGCCCATGCCGTGGCCATATGGGCGAGCGGGATGCCCGCTTCATCGGCGAGGTCCTGGAGCGCCAGCACTGCTTCGAGGCGGGCCCGGTTGGCCGGGGTGTCGAGTTCGAGCCCCCATCGCTTGGCCATGAGGTTGAGTCGTGAGCTCTCCGGCACATCGCCGACCGTGCGGTAGCGGCCCGAGAGCCAGCTGCCGGCCAGCGGGCTGTAGGTGATGACGCCCATGCCGTAGCGGTCGCAGGTGGGCAGCACCGAGCGTTCGATACGACGCTTGAGGATCGAATAAGAAGCCTGCTCGCAGCGGAAGCGGTTGTAGCCCATGCGATCTGCGGTCCAGTGGGCTTCGACGATGCGCTCGGCGGGCCACATCGAATGGCCGATCGTGCGGATCTTTCCTGCCCGCACGGCGTCGTCGAGTGCGCCCATGGATTCCTCGATGTCGACGGTCTCGTCGAATCGATGAAGTTGATAGAGATCGATGTAGTCGGTGTTGAGTCGACGGAGGCTGTCGTCGAGCGCCCGGGTGATCCAGCGCCGCGAGTTGCCCTTCATGTTGCGATCGGCACCCATCGGATGGAAGACCTTGGTGGCGAGGATGATGTCGTCGCGTCGGCCGGCCAGCGCCTTACCCACGATCTCCTCGCACTCGCCGCCGGAGTAGGCATCGGCGGTGTCGACGAAGTTGATGCCACTGTCGAGGGCCTTGTGCATGATCCGAACGCACTCGTCGTGGTCGCGATTACCCATCAATCCGAACATCATCGTGCCGAGGCAGTAGCGGCTGACTGACACTCCGGTGCGGCCGAGCATGCGGTACTTCATGTGATCCCCCGATCATGGTGTCGCGCTGTGGAGCGACGCGATCACCGCAGAACGTAGTGCGATCCGGGCGGACTAGCGCCATGCCCGGCGCACAGCGCCGTTGGGGTCGTCGACCCATCGAACATCTCGATCAAGGATGAGCGTTGCTCGTCGGTCGGTGTCGAACCGGGGCCACTCGATCGAACTCGCAGCGGGAGTACCCGAGCGGGCGAAGCTCGACCACAGCGTCTGGATCACGCGGGCGAGTTCGTGGGCGCCGTTCGGATCGCTGATGAATGAATCCCAGCCACCGACATCGATGGTGTCGAACGGGAAGGGGATATCGACCCCATGCGGTGCGCCGAGCGAGGTGAGAGCAGCGGGCCAGTCGAACCGAT
The DNA here is from genome assembly GCA_009705225.1 of Actinomycetota bacterium. GTDB lineage: Bacteria > Actinomycetota > Acidimicrobiia > Acidimicrobiales > Acidimicrobilacustridaceae > Acidimicrobilacustris. The sequence goes on from WLCQ01000002.1 coordinate 18,184, forward strand.
AGGTCCAGACCGGCGAATGGGCGCTGTAGGCGTCGATGAATCGAAGTGCCGGGAACCACATGGCGTTGTCGGTGTTGATGCGTCCCCAGACCGCCGGTGGTTCGTGGGTACCCGTCTCTGCGTAGGCGGCGATCAAGGCGTCGGGGTCCTGTCCCAGATGAGCGATTCGGGCTCGCAGTCCCGCATCATTGAGCGTGGCGGCGGCCGGATCGAAGCTGGCGAAGAGTGACATCTCGTCTCGGGTGGTACCGATGATGATGGGCACATCGGACACGCCTGCCTCGGCGGCGCCTTGCCAGGTGAATGGCAGCACCTCGCCATCGACACATGGATGGAACGGCATGGTGCCGACCGTGGCGAAGAGTTCGCCGCCGGCCTGGGCCTGCGCGGCCAGTACCTGTTGGGGTGTGAGAGAGCGCAGAGCCGCCGTGTCATCGGGGTCGACGCCGGCACAACGGGCGAAGGCTTCGAGCACGAGCCGGGCCCGATCGCGGTCGAGCACAAGATCGGTGGCGCCGCTCTGCACGATCGCCCGATGGAACAGCCCCCGGGCGCTCGGTGCCGACAGCAGCGAGAGCACACTGCCACCGCCGGCGGATTCACCGAAGATGGTGACGTTGTCGGGGTCGCCACCGAAAGCTTCGATGTTGTCTCGCACCCAGCGCAGTGCGGCGATCTGATCGAGGATGCCGGCATTGGCCACAGCGGTGTCGTCATCGAGCACGAGGAATCCCAACGCGCCGACGCGATAGTTGATGGTGACAACGACGGTGTCGGTCCGGGTGCACAACGTGGTGCCGTCATAGGCGGAGAGTGATCCAGCACCGAGCGAGAACGCTCCCCCGTGGATCCAGACCATCACCGGTCGCCGGGCGTCGTCATTGGCCGGGGTCCAGATGTTGAGCGAGAGGCAGTCGTCGCCCTGGTCATCGCTGCCCATGCCCGGCACCAGACCATCGAGGGGGCCACCGGTGGATTGCCAGGCCGCGGGACCGAAGGTCGTGGCATCGCGAACCTCGTTCCACCCTGCGGGCGACTGCGGGGCTGCCCAGCGCAGTTCGCCAACCGGGGCGGCGGCGTAGGGGATCCCGAGGAACCGTGCATACGAGGGCCCGTCGGATCCGCGCACCGGACCTTGGGCGGTCACAGCGATGGGCCCTGCAGCGGTTTCGGCAGTCGTCATGAGTGCAGTCGACCACATGGGGTGAACTGGTGCAGGGCAATCGGGCCTATCGTGGGGATTTCGACAGCGACCGCCGGGGGGAGGCCACGATGTCCGCAGATACGACACACGGAACGACAACGGGTGCAGGATTCGCCACTGCCGACGTTCCCGAGGGTGTCGAGCTTTCCGCCGGTGGTGCAGCGGTGTGGTCGCCCAGCATCACCCCGCCCATCGGGGTCGAGCTCACCGAACATCAGGCACTCGCTTGTGCATTTCGCATCCTCGCCCGCGACGGTTTCTCCGAGAACATTGCCGGGCACATCACCTGGGCCACTGAGGACAACACCTCCATGCTCGTGAACCCATGGGGACTGTGGTGGGAGGAGATGACCGCCTCCGACGTCTGTCGGGTCGATCCTGATGGCGCGGTGCTCGAGGGTCGCTGGGATGTCACCCCCGCGGTGCACATTCACACCGAGCTGCATCGTCGCCGGCCCGAGGCCCGCGTCGTTGTGCATAACCACCCCTACTACGCAACGGTGCTCGCCGCGTTGGGTGTGCTGCCGGAGTTCCTTCACCAGACCTCAGCCATGTTCGACGGCGAACTCGGGTTCGTGAGCGAGTACGGCGGCGAGGTTGATTCCGCCGAGCTCGGTGCCGACCTCGCCGATCGCATCGGCAACGCTTCGGTGGTGTTCCTCGCCAACCATGGTGTGATCGTCACCGCCGCCACGATCGAAGAGGCCACCTACAAGTCGGCAACGCTCGATCGCCAGTGCCGACTCATGGTCGACGTGCTGCTCGCCGGCCGCGCGGCAACCACAGTTCCGCCCATCGTGCGCCCGGCCATGAAGGCCTCATTGCTCGAACGCGGCACCGAAGTCTTCTGGGCCGGCGCCGTGCGCCGCATTATCCGTGAAAATCCCGACGTACTGGAGTAACGATGTCGATCAGTCTCGATGACCTCTCTGCGAACACAAACTTCACGATCGGCGGTAAGTCGGTCACCGGTGAGGTCACGTTCCTGCCCGAGCCGGAGCGTCGACCCCGGCAGTACACGATCATCTCCGCCGATGATCACATCGTCGAACCGCCCGACACCTTTGCCGGCCGTATCCCCGCCGCGCTCGTCGATCGCGCCCCCAAGGTCGTCGAGAAGGACGATGGTGCCGAGGTGTGGGTCTACGACGGTGTCGAGATCCCCAACGTGGGGTTCAACGCCGTGGTGGGACGTCCGGTCTCGGAGTATTCGTTCGAGCCGGCCCGTTTCGATGAGATGCGTCGTGGTGCATGGGACATCGACGCTCGTGTCGCAGATATGGATCTCAACGGCGTCTATGCCTCGGTGAACTTCCCGTCGTTCCTGCCGGGTTTCTGTGGCCAGCGACTGCAGCTCACCACCACCGACACCGACCTTGCGCTTGCCACGGTGCGGGCGTGGAACGACTGGCATATCGAGTCCTGGGCCGGTTCACATCCCGATCGCATCATCCCGTGCCAGATCCCGTGGCTGCTCGATCCGCAGGTCGCGGCCGACGAGGTGCGTCGTAACGCCGAGCGCGGCTTCAAGGCGATCACGTTCTCCGAAGCACCGCACATGCTCGGCCTTCCGTCGCTGCACACCGGCTACTGGGACCCACTGATGGCTGCCTGTGCCGAAACCGAGACTGTTGTGAACCTGCACATCGGTTCCTCGGGTACCTCGCCGGCCACTGCCCCCGACGCACCGGCCGACACGGTGGGCGTGTTGTTCTTCGGATACGCCATGTTCGCCGCCGTTGACTGGCTCTACTCGATGCTGCCCGTGCGCTTCCCCGATCTGAAGCTGTGCATGTCCGAGGGGGGCATCGGATGGGTGGCCGGTCTCATGGACCGCCTCGACCACATGCTCTCGTACCACGAGATGTACGGAACTTGGGTGGGCACGGACCTCACGCCGGCCGAGGTGCTGCGTCGAAACTTCTGGTTCTGTGCGGTCGAGGATCCCTCGGCGTTCGTGCAGCGCGAGCGCATCGGTATCGAGAACATCCTCATCGAGAGCGATTATCCGCATTGCGATTCCACCTGGCCGAACACGCAGTCGGTGGTGGCCCATGAGATTGGCTCGCTTCCCGCCGACGACATCGCGCGCATCACCTGGCGAAATGCCGCTGAGCTCTATCGGCATCCGGTGCCGCAGTCGGTGATCGACAACCCCGAGTCGTACTGAGGGGAATGCGCGATGGCCATCAACGGATCGCGGATCTATCACGTCAACTCGAATTGCTCGGATCTTGAACGATCCGCGCTGTTCTATGAAGCACTCGGTCTCACCCGCGTGCTTCGTACGGTGCCGAGTGCATCGCAGTCGGGTGAGGCGTTCGGACTCGCCGAGGTCGCGTGGGATGCATGGATGATGCATTCCGACGATGGCATGGACGGACTTTCTCTCGATCTGCTCGAGTGGAAGGTTCCGGAACCATCTGGCGCACCGGCGTCGCTCGATGGTGAGCCCGGGTACAACCGCCTGATGATCACCACGCCTGACCTTGCGGCAACCTTGGAGCGGGCGCTCGCGGCGGGAGGCACGCTGGTGGGCGGGCCGATCGAGGTTGAAGCCGGCCCTGATCGACCGATGCTGGCCATGGTGCTCGATCCTGATGGAGTGCCGGTGCAGTTGCTGGCCTCGGATCGAGTTTCCATCGCCCAGGTCGTGGTCAACTGCGACGACATCGATGCCACTCTCGCCTACTACACCGATGTCATGGGTCTCACCGTGCAGCACGATGTCTCGGAGATGGTCTGGAGCCATGAGTTGTTCGGTGGCGACTCCGATATCCGCGTGCGGGCCGCCATCCTCGCCGATGGCGGTTCCGTGTTCACGGTTGCACTGGTGCAATGGCTCGATCCGGCGCCCGTCGGCGGTGTCCGTGTGCGCGGTGCCAACGAACTCGGACTCTTCCGCATGGCGTGGTCAACCACGGATTGCGCCGGTGATGAAGCCATCGTGCGTGCGGCTGGGTCCACGCCGTTCGCTCCCACTGGTGAACTCTCGGTGGGTGACGACCTCCCATTGCTGAAGGTGCTGTTCTGGCCCGGACCCAACGGGGAATGTCTTGAAGTCATCGAGGTCACCGACCGCTCAGGATCACTTTCTTCCTGAGTCGAAACGGTCGCGCTGGTAGCGTCACCCGCACTGCGTCCGGTCATGATGGCCGGCGACTCGTATCGACGCTGGAGTGCAAACCGTGAACCTCGAAGACATCAACATCTCCGATATCGAGTTCTGGGCCCGACCCTGGACCGAACGAAACGCCGCGTTCGCCACTCTGCGACGAGAGCGTCCCATTGCGTTCTTCCCCGAACCCCCGATCGGCAATTTCCCGGAGGGCCCCGGCTACTACGCCATCACCCGTCACGCCGACATCCTCACCGTGAGTCGAAATCCCGACGTGTTCTCCTCAGCCCAGGGTGCGGTCTCGATCCTCGACATGCCGGCCGAGATGAACGAGTTCTACGGCTCGATGATCTCGATGGACGATCCCCGCCATGCCCGGCTGCGACGCATCGTGTCGGGAACCTTCACCCCGAAGATGCTGGGCAAGATCCTCGAAGACGTCCAGAAGACTGCTATCGAAACTGTTGATGCGGTGATGGACAAGGACGAGTTCGATCTGGTCGAAGAGATCTCAAGCCCGTTCCCGCTCATCGTCATCTGCGACATGATGGGCATTCCGGCAAGCGAGCGGTCCATGGTGCTGGCGCAGTCCAACATCATCCTCTCCGGCGGCGATCCCGAGTTCATCCCCGAGGGTGAAGATCCGGTGATGGCCTTCATCGGAGCGGGCATGATGCTCGCCGAACTCATGAACGGTCTCGCTGCCGAGCGCCGCATCACGCCAACCGACGATCTGCTCTCCGCGCTGGTCAACACCTCGGTCGAGGGTGAGCAGCTCACTCCGGAAGAGCTCGCCTCGTTCTTCATCCTGCTGGCTGTTGCCGGTAACGAGACCACCCGCACCGCCATCAGCCATGGTGTGGCCAATCTCGGACTCAATCCTGATCAGCATCGGATCTGGCTCGACGACATCGAGGGTGTCATGCCGACGGCGGTCGAGGAGATCGTGCGCTTCGCCTCACCGGTGGTCTGGATGCGCCGCACGCTCACCCAGGACTTCGAACTCTCCGGTTTCCAGTTGAAGGCAGGGGAGAAGGTCGTGCTCCATTACGGCTCGGCCAATCGTGATGAATCGGTGTTCGCTGATCCTGACCGATTCGATGTGCGCCGCGACCCGAATCCACATGTCGGTTTCGGCGGTCCCGGCCCACATTTCTGTCTTGGTGCACATCTCGCCCGTCGTGAGATCACGCTCATGATGACCGAACTGCTCACCCGCCTGCCCGGTCTCGAACTCGCCGGCCCGCCTGAGCAGCTGCGTTCGAACTTCGTGAACGGCATCAAGCACCTTCCGGTGCGCGTCAAGCGCTGACCATGTCCGTGCACGCAGCGTCCTGGCCATCGATCGCAGGCGACCCGCGCGAGGTCTATGCCCCCGAGGTGCTCGCCGCGCTCCGCTCGGCCGCGGCTTCGGTGCGTGCTGCGGCACCGGCCGCTGCACTTGAACTCCTGCGACTCCGCCTGGCAACCCTGCTCGGGCACAACGCCGAGCTCGATGCGCCGGCCTGGGGAACGCCGACCCCCGCGCAGTGCGCTGAGCTCGGCGACTGGGCCTCTGCCGGGAGCTTCGACTCCAGTGATCGCGCTGCTTTGGCGCTGGGCGAACAGTTCGCCATCGACATCACCGGTGTTTCCGGTGGTCCGCTGGCCGATGCCGCCGCAGCCCATGGCGCCTCCGTGCTGGCGCTGGTGCAGGGCGTGTTCCTCCTCGATCTCGGGCACCGCTGTGCCAAGGCCCTCGGGAGACTCTTCGACACCTCGATCACGTCGGCTGATTGGGCCTGGCCGGTGTCGGGTGATGCGGCCGACGAGGCCGACGCGCAGTGCGTCGAAGCACCTGGTGCCGATCCGATGGCAGCCATCGGCGAACTGCTCAGGGTCACGGCCAAGCTGCAGACGCTTGATCCCGTGCTGCGCGAACTCGTGCGGATGCGCGGTGCGCATCATCATCAGTGTCGGCGCTGTCAGTCAGTGCGCAGCGTGGCCGCGATCGAGTCTGGTCTCGACGAGGCAGCGCTCGAGGCCGCCCGTCCGGGATCCACGGTGAGTTCGGGTCGGCAACAGGCGGCACTGGCGCTGACCGACGCCGTTCTGGTCGGCAGGGTCGAACTCTCTGACGCTCTCGTTGAGCAGATCCACACAGAACTCACCGCAGCCGAAGCTGTCGAGATGGTCTGCTACCTGATGCGCAATTCGGCCAACAAGATCGCCGTGGCGTTCGGGGCCGATGCGGCGATCGTGTCGGAGGGCTTCGAGTATCAGGTGATCGACGCCGAGGGCGAGACCATCACGGTCGATCACCCGCAGCCGGCTTGAACGACTGAACGACTGAACGACGGGCCGAATCCCCGTGGGGGAGATCGGTGATCAGTCGAGGTCGGCGGCGAGAGCAGGAGCTTCAGCGGTGCTGACCGCCCCTGCGTACTTCTCGGTCATTGCTTCGTCGTAAGTGATCCAGTGACCCTCATCGAAGTCGTAGAGCTTGCACTGGCGGGTGTTGGACACGAAGTCGCGGAAGCGAAGTGGTTCATCGTGCACGACGCCCGGGAACGCCTCTTTGATGGCTTCGGTGGCCATCTCGAGGTTGTACATGGGGATGCGCATGTCGACGTGGTGGGGCAGATGCACCATGATCCAGTGGAAGAAGAAGTTGAGTCCGAATCGGGCCCGCAGCACGGTGGTGCCTTCCATCTGACCGCGGAACTTGGTCCATTCCCGGCGCTTCCACCAGCGAATGCTGGGCTGCACATGGTGCACATGCACGAATGATCCGATGATGTACCCGAAGATCAGGAACGGGATGACGAGCACCTTGATGGGCAGCCAGACGACTGCCAGCACCGTGCCCGATTGCATCCAACCAATGAGGCCCAGCAGCACCGAAGAGATGCCGACGAAAGACCACACAAAGGTGCGATCACGACGAATGGCCTTGGCCCAACGTGCCGGTGGGGTGCCGACGATCATCTTCTGCCACCACACCTCACGCAGGAAGTAGGAGCCGGATCCGAGCCAGGACCACTCGAAGCGGTGACGGGCCCGTTCGAAGCGCGACATCGAGCGGTACTGCGCTGCGGTGTAGGGATGCCACACGAAATCGAAACCCTCGCGCACCGTGTAGTTGTGGTGGATGCGGTTGTGGCCGAGCACCCAGCCCTCGTAGACATGCCAGGAAGGCAGCATGGCGACGGTTCCAACCACTCGATTGATGCGCTTGCTCGAGAACAGTGCGCCATGTGCCGCGTCGTGGGCGATGACGAACAGGCCGGAGATCACAAGGCCCGAAAGCACCCAGAGGGCGATCGTGGCGAAAGGATTGTGGATGAGGATCAGGCCGGCCATGGTGGCGGCGTAGATCACGAGGTCGCGGGCGAAATACGCCAGGCCCTTCCACGTGGGGTTGTCGTAGGCGGCCTCGGGGATGATGTCGATCACCGGCAGCAGCGAACCCTTACCGACCGCCTTCTCGCGCTCGATGTCGGGACGCTCGGTTTCGCGGGTGTCTGTATCGGCGAGAGCTGATTCCGGGGGGACCATGGGACGAGTCTACCTACCGGTCGGTAGGCAGGGGACACCAAGGGGGAGACGGGACCTCCGCGAATTTCGGTATTTCAGGCTGAGGGGTCAGAACCCTCACCGAGGGGAGGGTCGGTGGGCACGTCGAGGAGCTCTGGGGCCGAGAACAATCTGGTGGTGAGGTCAAGGGGTTGGAGCGGTTCGATCTCGGTGGGTACCTGGACCCCCTTCTCACGGAAACGGCGGGCCGAGACCAGCACCCGCGACTCCAGCGAGCCGATTGCCTCGTTGTAGTTCTTGGTGGCAGTGGTGAGGCCGGCGCCGACCTTCACGAGCTTGTCGGCGAAGGTGACGAGTCGTTGATGCATCTCGGCCCCGATGGCGGCGATCTCTTCGGCGTTCTGGGCGAGGCGGTCCTGCTGCCATCCATACGAGATGGCTCGTAGCAGCGCGATGAGGGCCCCCGGGGAGGCCGGAAGGACGCCTCGGGAGATCGCGTCGTCGAACCATGAGGGCTTCGCCTCGAACGCGGCATTGAGGAAGGTGTCGCCGGGGACGAACATGACCACGAAATCAAGCGCACCCTCGACGTAGGTGCTGTAGTTGCGGCGCTGCAGTTCGTTGACGTGGGCAAGGAGGTCGCGGGTGTGCTGTTGCATCAGGGCGGAGCGTCGATCGGGGTCATCGGCGCCAACGGCGTCGAGGTATGCCGACATCGGAACCTTCGCATCGATGACGATGGATCGTGACTGCGGAAGTTTCACGACGAGATCCGGACGGAGCCGACCGTCGTCGCCCTCGACGGTTGTCTGCGTGACGAAGTCGCAATGTTCGATCATGCCGGCGAGCTCGACGACCCGTTGCAGCTGCATTTCGCCCCACGAGCCGCGTGCCCGGTTGTCTTTCATCGCAGTGGCAAGTGTGTGGGTTTCGGCCTGCAACGACTTGGTGATCTGATCGAGGCCGGTGATGGTGGTGCGGAGTTCGGCGGAGTCCTTGGTTCGCGATTGTTCGATCTCGACGAGTTTCTCGCTGAGTTGACGAAGGTTGGTGTCGATGGGTTCCACCAGCGAGCGAACGGTCTTCTCTCGTTGCGAGTCCTCGCGGGCAGTGGCCTCGGTGAGTTCGCGCATGCGGGTGGCGTTCATGTCGACGAGCTTCTGCTGGCTCTCGGCGAGGATCGATGCCGACAGCTCCCGGAAGCGTTCGGCTTCGGCGGCCGATGTGGCCGACCGCGAGCGTTCGGCCCTGGCGGCGCCGATGAGGAGGCCGGCGAGAACGCCGACGAGGGCGCCGGCCAGCAGGGCGATGAGGATCGCGACAGAGGAACTCATGACGCCGACGGTACTGATCGGGTGCGACAGCGCTGCGGACGCTCTACGGTACGGGCGGGCCTCCACGGGGGTGAAGGTCCGTCGGGAGGCGATGTCATGTCCAACACCACGTACCTTGAGGGCAATTTCGCTCCGGTGCCTGACGAGATCGACGCTGTCGAGCTCGAGATCACCGGCACGCTGCCCGAGGCACTCGAGGGCCGGTTCATCCGCACCGGCCCCAACCCCATCAACCCTGATCCCTCGAACCACCACTGGTTCATCGGTGAGGGCATGGTCCATGGCGTGTCGCTGCGTGGCGGCAAGGCCGAGTGGTACCGCAACCGTTGGGTGCTCGGCCCGAGTGCCGCCGCTCATCTGGATCGCACGCCCACCATTCCCGCCGCCGGTGGCGTGTTCCCCGGTGATGGCAACACCAACCTCGTGCATCACGCCGGCATGGTGCTCGCGCTCGAAGAGTTGAGTTGCCCCTACGTGATTGGTCGCGATCTACAGACCCTCGGTCAGACCGACTTTGGTGGTCCGTTGCCGTTCGGCATCAACGCGCATCCCAAGTTCGATGCCGCCACCGGCGAGATGCATGTAATGGGTTACTCGTTCGCTGCGCCGTTCATGCGATACCAGGTGATCTCCGCCGAGGGTCAGGTCGTGCACGGCGTCGATGTCGATATTGCCGGCCCTGTCATGGTGCACGACATGGGTCTCACCGAGCGTTTCGCCATCGCGCTCGATCTTCCCGTGCTGTTCGACATCGAACTGGCGATGACCGGGCGTCGTCTTCCGTACCGGTGGTTCGACGACTACACGCCGCGGGTCGGATTCATCCCGCGCGGTGGAATGGGCGGCGGGCTCCGTGCCGGTGCACCTGCGCCGACCGTCTGGATCGAAATCGATCCCTGTTATGTGTTCCATCCGCTCAACGCCTACGACGATGGAGCGAACGTCGTCATGGACGTGGTGCGTCATCCCACGATGTTCCGTGAGGAACTCGAAGGCCCCAACGATGGCGATCCGTGGCTCGAGCGCTGGGTGTTCGATCTCGATCGTCGCTCGTTCTCGTCCACGGTCATCGACGATGCCGTTCAGGAGTTCCCCCGCATCGACGAGCGGCTCACCGGCCTGCGTCATAGCTATGGCTGGTCAGCGGGAGCAAGTCTGAGCACGCTCGGGTCCACCGATGTCGAAGTGGGTGGCTCGGTGTTCAAGCACGATCTCGTGGCCGGCACCACCGAGCGTCGTGAACTCGGCAAGGGTCGCATCGGCGGCGAGTTCGTCTTCGTGCCAGCCAGCGACGACGCAGCCGAGGGCGAGGGCTGGTTGATGACCTATCTGAACGATCTGCCCAGCGGCACCGGCGAACTCGTCGTGCTCGACGCCCAGGATCTCAGCGATGTCGCCCGGGTGCATCTTCCCCGCCGTGTACCGGTCGGATTCCACGGCAACTGGATCCCCGATTCGGCCGTGCGCGACTAAGCCGCTCGCGACCCCGCCGACAGCACGACTCCCCGGCGCCGATGCTGTCGAACATGACACAATCGTCGCTTCGCGTGTCCGTCGGACGCGCACGATCGCAGGGAGAGCGCGATGGCTGGATTGTGTGAAGGACGGGTATGCATCGTCACTGGCGCCGGGCGTGGCATCGGGCGTGAGCATTCGCTGATGTTGGCTGCTGAAGGCGCCAAGGTCATCGTGAACGATCTCGGTGGTTCTCGTGATGGAACCGGCACTGATCGCGGTCCGGCCCAGGAAGTTGTTGACGAGATCATCGCCGCTGGTGGCGAGGCTGTCGTCAACACCGACGACATCAGCGATTGGGCTGGTGCTGAGCGCATTGTTCAACAGGCCATCGACACCTACGGTCGCCTCGACGTGCTCATCAACAACGCCGGCATCCTGCGCGATCGCATGCTCACCAACATGAGCGAAGCCGAATGGGATGCCGTCATCAAGGTGCATCTCAAGGGCACCGCCGGCCCCGCGCATTTCGCGGCGGCGCACTGGCGTGATCGTTCGAAGGCAGGCGAGACCGTCGATGCTCGAATCATCAACACCACCTCGCCCTCGGGCATCTACGGCAACATCGGCCAGACCAACTACGGCGCCGCCAAGGGTGGTATTGCCTCGTTCACGATCATTGCTGCTGATGAACTCGCCCGCTACGGCGTCACTGTCAACGCCATCGCCCCGGCTGCGCTTACTCGTCTCACTGCTGATCTCGGTATCGGCGATGCTCCCGATGAGGTCAAGGAAGCAATGTCGGCGAAGTGGATCGCCCCGATCGTGGTGTGGCTGGCCAGCGAGGAGTCGCGTGGCGTCACCGGGCGCGTGTTCGATGTGCGTGGCGATCTGCTCGCGGTGTCCGAGGGCTGGCATCAGGGCCCGAAGGTCACCAACGTGCTCGACCCATCCGCCATCGGCCCGCTGGTCGAGGAACTCATGAACACTGCCCGCCCCAATGCCGACATGCTCGGTAACGATCGAGTCTGAGGAAACCATCATGCCCATCAATCACGACGTCGTCGGCGCCACCGGAGCGCCGGTCACCCATAGCTGGACCTCACGCGATTCACTGCTCTACGCGCTCGGTGTGGGGGCCGGGCTCGACGAGCTCGCTTTCACCACCGAGAACAGCCACGACATCACTCAGCGCACACTGCCGACCATGGCTGCGGTGATCGGTGGGGGCATCGCCGGAGCGGTAGCCGCCATTGGCGAGTTCAATTTCGCCATGCTGGTGCACGGTGAGCAGTCCTTCGTGCAGCACCGTGAGATCCCGGTGGAGGGTTCGCTCACCGCAACCGGACGCATCACTGGTATCTACGACAAGGGCTCCGGCGCCGTGGTGGCCTTCGAGGGTGACTGCATCGACGATGCCACCGGCGACGCGTTGCTCACTGTCGGCAGTGCCATCTTCATCCGAGGCGAGGGCGGCTGGGGTGGCGACCGCGGCCCATCCGGCGATCGCAACGCCGCTCCCGATCGTGGCGCTGATCATTCGGTCACCTACAGCACCCGTCCCGATCAGGCGCTCATCTACCGGCTCTCCGGCGATCGCAATCCACTGCACTCAGATCCGTGGTTCGCAGCACTGGCCGGGTTCGACCGACCGATCCTTCACGGTCTGTGCACCTACGGGTTCACCGGTCGTGCCCTGCTGCACACCCTGTGCGATTCCGATCCGGCCCGCTTCCGTTCCATGGAAGGTCGCTTTGCTTCGCCGGTGTACCCGGGCGAGGACCTCACCGTCGAGATGTGGCGCCTCGGTGCTGGCGAGTGCGTGTTCCAGACCCGCGGCCAGGACGGCCGTGTGGTGTTCGCCGGTGGACGACACACCTTCGCCGAGTAGAACTGCAGATCTTCAGAACAGGCGAAGCTCGTTGGATTCGATGCCGCGCAGCTCGTCGTAGTCGACCTCGACGCACGCGATGCCGCGAGCCTCAGCCATCACCTTGGCCTGTGGCTTGATCGACTGGGCTACGAAAATGCCGCGCACCGGTCGCAGCAACGGGTCGAGATCGAGCCGTTCGAGATAGCGGGCGAGTTGCTCCACGCCATCGATATCGCCCCGGCGCTTCACCTCGATGGCCACGGCCACACCGTTAGCGTCGCGGCACAGAAGATCTACCGGGCCGATGTCAGTGGGCCACTCCCGACGCACAAGCGTGAGACCCTCGCTGATGCTGTGGGGATGTTGGGCCAACAGCACCTGGAGATGAGCCTCGACACCGTCCTTCTGCAGACCGGGGTCGATGCCGAGCTCATGGGCCGAATCGTGCAGTAGCTCCTCGATGGTGATCGTGAGGGTTTCGCCCTTGGGGTTGGTCACGATCCAGCAGGACTCCTCCTCGACCACATGGTTCGGGGCGTTCATCCAGTTGAGCGGCTTGTAGGCGCCACCATCGGAGTGGATCGCCACGCAGCCGTCGGCCTTCACCATGATGAGGCGGGTGGCGCTGGGCAGATGGGCCGAGAGGCGTCCGGCGTAGTCCACGGAGCAGCGAGCGATGACGAGGCGCATGAAGTGGCCACTCTACGTGGCCGGACTCGTTGACGAACCGCTACTTCACGCCGCGGCGTTCGAAACGCGACTTGATGAGTTCACGACGTTCCTGCAGTTCGCGATAGGTGAGGCGGTTCGTCGAGGCATCGACACCCACCGCATCCTTGAGGCCGGTGAGATCAACCTGGAACGTGGCGGGGTTCACGCCGACATCGGCGAAGAGCTTCTCGCCATGGGTCTGGGCGAAGTACATCGAGATCGACGTGATCTCGGCGAAGAGATCGAGATCGGGGGCCAGCCGAGCGATAGCGCCGTCGAGGAAGACCAGGTTCTTCACATAGAGCATGAGCTCCTTGGGAAGGCGAGCGCCGTAGCCCATGAGCAGCTTGACGACCTTCTGGATCTCTTTGATCATCTCGTCGGGGGAGAGCTGGGTGGGATCGAGCGGCGGACCGTCGAGTCCGAGATCAGCGATGACGACCTCAAGATCGGTATCGAGCGGCAGTGCACCGAGATCACGCAGGGCGCCGAGCTGGATGCGCACATCGTTGGTGGTGGCGCCGAGCATGAGTCGCAGGAACGCACGACGCTTGGCCTCGGAGAGTCGGGCGGTGATGCCGAAATCGAGCAGCGCCACGCGCCCGTCTGGCAGCACGAACAGATTGCCGCCGTGCAGATCGCCATGGAAGATGCCTTCGATCATGGCGCCCTCCATGAACCCGATCATCCCGGTGCGGATGACCGCATGGGTGTCGACACCGGCGGCGAGCATGGAGTCGACGTCATCGAAGTTGAAACCATCGAGCCGTTCCATGACCAGCACCCGTCGGGTCACGAGCGTGGGGTGCGGGCGGGCGATCACATAGCCGCGCTGGCCGAGATTCACGAAGCTTTGAGCCACGTCGAGCATGTTCTGCCCTTCGAGGCGGAAGTCGAGTTCCTCGCTGATGGTCTCGGCGAACAGTTCGACCAGCGCCGGCGGATTGGCAAGCGCCGCGAATGGCAACCGACCCACGAGGAACGGCGCCAACCAAGCCATGACCCCGAGGTCCTTGCGCACGAGATCGGAGACCGTGGTGCGCTGCACCTTCACCACGACCCGCTCGCCGGTGTGCAGGGTGGCGGCATGTACCTGGGCGATCGATGCGGCGGCCAGTGGCTTCTGGTCGAACTCGGAGAACAGGTCTTCGATGGTGCGACCGAACTCGCTCTCGACGGTGGCCCGTACCGAGCTGAACGGTTCGGCGGGCACCTGATCGCGACATTTCTTGAACTCGGTGACCAGCTCCTCGGGGAACAGCCCCTCGCCGGACGAAATGATCTGGGCGAGCTTGATGTAGGTGGGGCCGAGGTGTTCGGCGGCGATGCGCAGGCGGCGTGAGAGATCAGCCCGACTGTTGTCCTTGCCCCTCGCCCGCAGATACCAGAGGCCAACGGCCGTGCCGAAGTGACGCAGGACGCTGAACACCCGGGTGCCGCGGGGTAGACGTCGGGGCGCGATGAGCTCGGGCAGTCGGTGCTGCGTGAGCCAACGGATGTCGTCGACATGGGCCCGCCAGGGCATCTCGTCGGGGACGACGATCCATTCGGGGGTATCAGAAAAAGAGCCGAGTTCGAGATCGGCCGGAGCTGTGGGGGGAGCTTCCATCGCCCCGGAGTGTACGAGTGGCCCGGCGTTGAACCTCAGTCGGGTTCCACGATGGAGGCGCAGGAGTCGAGCGCGCCGGCCCGGGTCAGCTCAATGACTGGGTTGGTTCGTCGTGCAGGCCGCACTCGGTGCGGTTCTGTCCGGCCCAACGACCCGAGCGGGAGTCGTCGTCGTTGCGGGGCGGGATGGTGCAGGGCCAGCAACCGATCGAGGTGTAGCCGCGACCGGTCATCGGGTGCACCGGCAGGCAATGTTCGATCGTGTAGGTATCGACATCGGCGTCGGTCCAGTTGGCCATGGGGTTGACCTTGACGATGCCGCGCATGAGATCGTTGGCGACGATGGGAGCGGTGGCCCGGCTGAGGCTGTCGTCGCGTCGCAGGCCGGTGACCCACGCAGCGTTGCCGACAAGCGCCCGGTTGAGCGGCTCCACCTTGCGGCGGGCACAGCAGCCGGCGGTGTCCTCGAGCCACTGGTTGTCAGGGGCGACATCGTCGGCCGGGGAGATCACGCGGATGCGACCATCGAAGAGATCCGCGGAATGATCGGCGAACCAGAGGGTCTCGGCGAACAGGTACGTGGTGTCGATGAGCACCACTTCGATGCCAGGAACCGCGGACCATGCCAGATGCGCCAGCACCGAGTCAGCGAAACTCGAGGTGACCACGAGTTGGTCGCCGAAACGATCGGCGGCCCAAGCGATGATCTCACCGGGAGTCGCTGATTCGAACTCGATATTGAGGCGGTTGAGTTCGTCGCGGGGAAGCAACAGCGAGTCGCCCGAATCGATCGGGGTGAGTTCCGTGGTGCTCATGTTGCGCACTCCGACTCGGCCACCTCAGCCACGTACGGTCCGGTCTCGTCGAAGTCGACGTAGTAGTCGGGAGCTTCGTCGGGGGTCGGCACGACATCGAAATGGCGCAGTGTGTCGGCAATGGCTCCGGCGCCACCCGAGCGGATCAACCACTCGGAGAATGGCTCGCCGGCCTTGCGACCACCGGCGAACTGCGACACCACGTTGGCAACAGCCTCGGGAGCAGACTTGGCCGGCAGACGCAGCGCCTTCTGGCCGAACACGATGGACTCGTCGCCGACATAGCCGCCCAGCAGCAACTGGTAGCCGGGAAGTGAGCGACCGTTGGCCCGACGCTCAGCACCGAACAGGCCGATGTCGGCAGCATGGTGTTGGCCGCAGCTGTTGGTGCAGCCGGAGATGTTGATGCGGATACCACCAACCTCGGCGAGACCCTCTTCTTCGAGACGGTCACCGATGGCCTTGGCCAGACCGCGGGATTGCGTGACCGCGATGTTGCAGGTATCGGCACCGGGGCAGGCCACGACATCGCGGGCCAGTTCGGCACCGGGGCGCGCCATCTCGATCTCGACGAGGCGGGCGTACAGCGTGGGCAGTTGGGCATCGGTGAGATTGCGGAACACCACGTTCTGACGGTTGGAGAGGCGCACATCGGCTCCAAGTTCGCGCTGGATGGACGCGAGCGAACGGAACTGCGAAGCGGTGATATCGCCGAGCGCGGCATAGGCCACAGCGGAGACGGTGCCATTGGCAGTGCCGCGGATGACACTCGACTCGACCCAACGCTCGTACGGATCGGTTGAACGGATGGTGACGGCTACGCCCTGGCCCACTGCAGTGACCTCACCGGATTCGATGCGACCGGCGGCAGCATCGCCAGCGGCGACAACCTCCGGCGGAATGCCACCGGGCCATGACGACGAGGCCGGAAGGGTGTGACGAACCTTGAGCACCCGACGACGAACCTCGTCGATGCCGAGTTGGTCGACGACCCACTTCATGCGGGCCCGCAACTTGTTGTCGCGGTTGCCGGTCTGCTCGAACACGCGCAGGGCGGCTTCGATGGTGGGAAGGAGATCCTCACGCGAGGTGAAGTCCTCGAGGGACATGGCTGGATGCGGCGTGGCACCGAGACCACCGGCGATGTACACCCGGAAACCGGCCTCGACAGTGCCGTCTTCGAGCGTGCGGGTCACGCCCACCGCGCCGATGTCGTTGAACATGGCCTGGCCGCAGTCGGAGGAGCAGCCCGAGAAGTTGACCTTGAACTTGCGGGGCAGACGCTGGCCGAGCGGATTGCGCACGAAATGACGGAAGGTGGCCTCGGCCCATGGCGTGACGTCGAGCTTCTCGTGCGGGCAGGCGCCGGCGAGATGGCAGGCCATGACATTGCGCACGGTGTCGCCACAGGCCTCACGGGTGGTGAGGTTGACCTCGGCGAGGCGGCGCAGAAGGTCGGGCACCTTGGTGAGTTCCACGTAATGGAACTGGATGTTCTGGCGAGTGGTGATGTGACCCCAACCTCGGGAGAACTCGTCGGCCAGTACGCCCATGAGGTCGAACTGCTCGGGAGTGATGGTGCCGGCCGGCAACTTGATGCGCACCATCTGATTGGTGCCGCCCTGGCGCTGGCCGTAGATGCCGTTGTTGAGGCGCATTACGCGGAAGACATCCTCGGGGATCTCTTCAGCGAGATATTGGGCGATGGCGATCTCGAAGCGTTCGATATCGGCCTGTTGCTCGGCGTCGAGGTCGCGGTTCTGGGGGGCGGGGACGATCGTCGTCATGACGTGCTCCGGTCGGTGGTCGGTTGCGTGAAGGGGAACTGGTTGATGTGCAGGCGATGGAATTCAGCGGCCATGGTCCTCGCCGATCTCTCGCAGGGCGTCGTGCAGGGCGCCGCGCAGGCGTCGGGCGTGGTCGGGGTCGAGGTGCACGACGATGCCGGTGCCGGGACGTCCGAGTTCTTCAACGGTGAGAACGAGACGCGGCTCGGCGTCGTCGTAGTCGTCGCAGATGGCCACGGCCCACGAAACCGGAGTGGCGTCGTCGGCACCTTCGGGAAGGTCGGCTTCGGTGAGCGGCTGATCGTCGATGGAGCGGCGCATGTCAGAGACCTCCGCCGGCGAGTTCGCGTTCGGTGCGGGCACCGAGTTCGAAGGCCGCCACGGCACCGATGACGATGGTGCAGGGAGACTCGAGATGGGTGACCCCGAGTTCGCCGAGCGTGGTGCGCACGGTGTGCTGATTGGGGCGGGTGCCCCAGCGCACGGCGGCCACCGGGGTTGTGGTGTCGAGTCCGCCAGCGATCAGGCGCTCGGCGATGGCGGCCCGCTCGGACACACCCATGAGGATGACGATGGTGGAACCGACCTGGGCAAGCGCCTCCCAGTTGATGGAACGCGAGCCGCCCTTCTCGCGATGGCCGGTGACCACGGTGAACGATGCCGAAACGCCGCGATGGGTGACCGGGATACCAGCGGCGGCGGGAACGCTCACGGCGGAGGTGATGCCGGGCACCACGGTGAACTCGAGACCGGCGGCTATGAGGGCCTCGGCCTCCTCGCCACCGCGACCGAACACGAAGGGATCGCCACCCTTCAGGCGAACGACCTCAAGACCCTGACTGCCCAGATGCACCAGCAGGGCGTTGATGGTCTCCTGCGGAGTGGGGCGGCCGGGTCGCTTGCCGACGTCGATGATCTCGGCGTCGGGGCGGCCAAGGGCGAGGATGGATGCATCGGCGAGGTGATCGTGCACGATGACATCAGCGGCGGCGATGAGGCGCGACGCACGGATGGTGAGTAGCTCGGGATCGCCCGGGCCGGCGCCGACGAGATGCACGGTCATGATGCAACCGCCCCGGTACGGACGGCGAAGCCCTCGATGCCATGCCGGGCGGCGATGGCGGTGATGATGGGGCGCCAGTCGGTGTCCTCGGTGCTGGCGCCCGTGGCGTGGATCCGGGCCCGCTCGGCCGACAACTCGGCGGCGATGAGTTCGAACTCCGGCGTGATGACCTCGCCGAGTTGCTGGCGCAGCCAGGTGGACAGCGCCGGGCTGATGCCACCGGTGGACGCCGTGACCATGACATCGCCGCGACGAATGACGGCGGGAAGAGTGAAGGAGCAGCGGGCCGGATCGTCGGCGGAGTTCACCCAGATGCCGAGTCGCTCGGCCTCTTCGAAGATCTGCTGATCGACGACGGGATCAGCGGTGGCGGTGACGACGAGACGGAAACCCTCGAGATCGCCAGCGGCATAGCGACGCTCAATGATGGTGACCGGCCGGGAGCGGAGTTCGTCGGTGATCTCCGGGGCGATCACGGTGAGGTCGGCGCCGCAGGCCAGCAGTTGGGCGGCCTTACGGGTGGCGATCGGGCCGCCGCCGATGAGGAGGCAGGCCCGGCCGTTGAGGTTCAGATTTATCGGGAACTGCATGGGCGGCCTTCGCGTCTGGGGCGGGGCCATTCAGCATAAGGGGTAAAACCCGATCAGAAAAGTCAACAATTGGATCTGGGCGCTCCAGCACTGCCCCTGAGCGTTTCGGGATCAGGGGCCGAAGGAGGTCCGGTGGTGCCTCAGTCGGCCGCCTCACTGACGATTCGAAGCACCTCGGAGGCCAGTTCCGGCCGACAGATCACGAGATCAGGCAGGTAGGGATCGGCGTTGTTGTAGCGCAACGGTGAACCATCGAGTCGAGACACATGGAGTCCGGCGGCGATGGCCACAGCAGCGGGAGCGCAGTTGTCCCATTCGTACTGGCCTCCTCCGTGCACGTAGACATCGACCTCGCCTCTCACCACGGCCATGGCCTTGGCTCCGGCAGAACCCATCGGAACAAGCTCACCGCTGAGTTGTTCGGCGACGGCCACCGCGATCGCGGGCGGGCGGGTGCGGCTCACGACCACCTGAACTGGCCGGCCAGCAGGCCGCGGCGGCACCGTGGGTGGGTTGGCGGTCGAGAGCACGAGGTCGAGTCCGGGCAGTGCGACAGCGCCGACAGCGGGTTCGCCATCGATGGAAAGGGCGATATGGACCGCCCAGTCGTCGCGGATCTCGCTGAATTCACGGGTGCCGTCGAGCGGGTCGACGATCCAGGCCCGTGAGAAGGCCAGGCGGGCCTGATCGTCCTTGCCCTCCTCGGAGAGCACTGCGTCGTCGGGGCGCAGGGCGGCGAACTGTTCCATGAGCCAGTCATGGGAACGAAGATCGCCCGTGTCCTTGATGGTGCGTTCATCGGCTCCCGCAGCAACCAGTTCGGCCCGAACTTCGAGCAGGAGGGCGCCGGCGCGTTGGGCAAGGTCGACTGCCAAGGCGTGGTCGCTCATGGCAGACTCATCGCTTGCGCTGCCGCCGCCGCCCTCGCGGGCCGGTGCCGAAACCTGACTAGTGTGGTCAGGAATTAGAGACGTATGGGATCGCTGCATCCCCGAACACTAAGGCCTTGATGGACTACGAACTTTCACATCTGGCAACGCTTGAGGCTGAGTCGATCCACATCTTCCGGGAGGTGGCCGCCGAGTTCGAGCGGCCCGTGCTGCTCTACTCGGGTGGCAAGGACTCCGTGGTGATGCTGCATCTGGCACTCAAGGCGTTTGCGCCCTGTTCGCTGCCGTTCCCGGTCATGCATGTCGACACCGGGCATAACTTCCCTGAGGTCATCGAGTACCGCGACGCAGCGGTGGTTCGCGCCGGTGCCCGACTCGTCGTCGCCTCCGTCGAGGAGTCCATCCGCAAGGGTCGAGTGGTGGAGGAGACAGGTCCGCGTGCCAGTCGTAATCGCCTGCAGACCACCACGCTGCTCGACGCCATCGAAGAGCACCGTTTTGACGCGGCGTTCGGTGGCGGTCGCCGTGATGAGGAGAAGGCCCGGGCCAAGGAGCGCGTGTTCTCGTTCCGAGATGAATTCGGTCAGTGGGATCCCAAGAATCAACGCCCCGAGCTGTGGAGCCTCTACAACGGCCGTCACAAGCAGGGTGAGCACATCCGGGCGTTTCCGCTTTCCAACTGGACCGAGCTCGACATCTGGCAGTACATCGCTGCCGAGAACATCGAGCTGCCCACGATCTACTACGCCCATCGTCGCGAGGTGTTCAAGCGCGATGGCATGTGGCTGGCTGTCGGCCCGTATGTCACGGTTATGGAGGGTGAGGTACCCGTCGAGATGACCGTGCGCTATCGCACTGTGGGTGATGCCTCATGCACCGGCGCCGTCGAGTCCACTGCGACCACGGTCGAAGAGGTCATCGAAGAGGTCGCCGCTACTCGCATCACTGAGCGCGGTGCCACCCGCGCTGACGATCGCGCAACTGAAGCCGCTATGGAAGACCGAAAGAAGGAGGGCTACTTCTAATGGCAGAACTTCTTCGTTTCGCCACTGCTGGATCCGTCGACGACGGGAAGTCAACCCTCATCGGTCGACTTCTGTACGACTCGAAGGCCATCTTCGAGGATCAGCTCGAAGCCGTCGAGGCCACCAGTGCCTCACGCGGTGATGAATACACGAACCTCGCGCTGCTCACCGACGGCCTTCGCGCCGAACGCGAGCAGGGCATCACCATCGACGTCGCGTATCGCTACTTCGCCACGCCGAAGCGCAAATTCATCATCGCCGACACCCCCGGCCATATCCAGTACACCCGCAACATGGTCACCGGTTGTTCCACCGCCGATCTCGCCCTCGTGCTGGTCGATGCCCGCCATGGTCTTGTCGAACAGTCCCGCCGCCATGCGTTCCTTGCGTCGCTGTTGAGGGTGCCGCACCTTGTGCTGTGCGTCAACAAGATGGATCTCGTCGATTACGACCAGAAGATCTTCGATGACATCTGCGACGAGTTCCGTTCGTTCGCCAGCAAACTTGACGTGAACGATCTCACGTTCGTGCCGATCTCGGCACTCAACGGCGACAACGTCGTGCATCGCAGCGAGAACATGCCGTGGTACGAGGGCACGTCGCTGCTGCACCATCTCGAAAACGTGTTCATCGCCTCAGACCGCAACTTGATCGATGCCCGCTTCCCGGTGCAGTACGTGCTGCGCCCCATGCAGAACGCGCATCACGATTACCGCGGCTATGCCGGCACTGTGGTCGGCGGCGTTCTGAAGCCGGGCGACGACGTGGTGGTCCTGCCCTCTGGATTCACCTCCACCATCGCCAGTATCGACACAGCCGACGGTCCGGTTGATGAAGCGTTCCCACCCATGTCGGTGAGCGTTCGCCTTTCGAGTGAGATCGACATCTCCCGGGGCGACATGATCTGCCGGCCCGCCAATCAACCGAATGTCGGTCAGGACATCGACGCCATGGTCTGCTGGATGAGTGAGGCCTCATCGCTTACGCCTGGTGCCAAGATCGGGATCAAGCACACCACCCGTTCGGCCCGTGCGCTGGTGAAGAACCTCCACTACCGACTCGATGTCAACACGTTGCATCGTGAGAACGAGATCAACGCCCTCGCGCTCAATGAGATCGGTCGCGTGACACTACGAACCACGGTGCCGTTGTTCTTCGACGACTACCGACGCAATCGTGAGACTGGGTCGTTCATCCTCATCGACGAGGCCACCAATGCCACAGTCGGTGCGGGCATGATCCTCGGTCCGACCCAGGCGTGAGTGAGCCGGTCGTGAGCGAACCGCAGACCGTCACCCCTGGTGCGGTTTGGCATCCGGGCACTGTTTCACGGTCGCAGCGATGGGCCTCCGCCACGAGCGGTGGGGCCACATTGTGGTTCACCGGACTCTCCGGATCGGGTAAGTCCTCAGTCGCAGTCGAGGTCGAACGTCTGCTGGTTGAGGCGGGTCGAAGTGCGTACCTGCTCGACGGTGACAATCTTCGCCACGGTCTCAATGGCGATCTCGGATTCTCCGATGCTGATCGCACTGAGAACGTGCGGCGGGTCGGTGAGGCCGCCCGCCTCTTTGCCGACGCGGGTGTCGTGGCGCTGGTGCCGCTTATTTCGCCGTTCCGTGAAGGTCGCGACCGCGCTCGTACCGTGCACGCAATCGCCGAGGTGCCGTTCGCCGAGATCTTCGTCGATACACCGCTTGAGATCTGCGAACAACGCGACCCGAAGGGTCTCTATGCGCAAGCCCGAGCCGGTTCGCTTACCGGGATGACTGGTATCGACGCACCCTATGAGCCGCCGGTGAACCCCGAGTTGCGACTGGTGCCCGCCGACGGCGATGTCACCACAATGGCGCGTCGAGTCATCGAACTGCTCGACACGCTGAACTGAACCCGTCGCTGGGCCAGATCGGTCAGCGGGCGTCGGAGTCGGGCCCCACGCTGGTCGGAAGGCCGGAAGAGTTCAGGCGCCGCCGCGGCCGTACTCGATCGATCGACTCACCAGGCGCCGCACCTGATCCTCGTCGGCTCCCGCATCAACGAGCGACGTGATCCGCTCCTCGAGGTCGGCGGCTACTCGATCATCGACGATGTCTGTTGCCGAACCTGACCCGGGCTTGGCCAGCGCTCCCGGCGGGGAGACCGAAGTGACCAGCACGAGAGCGATGGCGGCTACTGCTGTGACGAGCCCGAAGGTGATGGCGCCACCGGTGCTGTCGAGGATGGAACTCACGATCATGCTTATGATGCCGCCGACAAAGACGCCGAGTACTGCCCGTCGCACAAGTCGCGGGCTGATCCGAGGTGGTTGCTGGACCGGCAGCGTGGAGGTCATCGGGCCAGTGGCTTGTACTTGATGCGATGGGGTTGATCGGCGTCTGCTCCGAGTTCCTTCTTGCGGAAGGATTCGTACTCGCTGAAATTGCCCTCGAACCAACGCACTTGGCTGTCGCCCTCGAAGGCGAGCACGTGGGTGGCGACCCGGTCGAGGAACCAGCGATCATGGCTGATCACCACGGCACAGCCGGCGAAGGATTCGAGACCTTCTTCGAGCGCTCGCAGCGTGTCGACGTCGAGATCGTTCGTGGGCTCATCGAGCAGCAGCACGTTGCCGCCGCGGGCGAGAACCTTGGCGAGGTGCACGCGGTTGCGTTCACCGCCGGACAGCACGCCGACCTTCTTCTGCTGGTCAGAACCCTTGAAGTTGAACGACGCAACATACGCACGACCGTTCATCTCCCGACTGCCCAGCTTGATGATGTCGTTACCGCTGGTGATTTCTTCGTACACGGTCTTTTCGGAATCGAGGCTGTCGCGACTCTGGTCCACATAGGCGAGATTGACGGTGGGTCCGATGCGCATCGCACCGCCATCGGGATCCTCCTGTCCGGTGATCATGCGGAACAACGTGGTCTTGCCGGCACCGTTGGGGCCGATGACCCCGACAATTCCCGCTCGGGGAAGATTGAAGGAGAGGTCTTCGACAAGGAGTCGATCGCCGAAGCCCTTCGAGATCCCCTCGGCTTCGATGACGACATCACCGAGACGATCTCCGGACGGGATGTAGATCTCGAGGCCATCGCCGCGACCCTGCGCCGATTGTGATTCGGCGAGCAATTGCTCGTACGCAGAGAGCCGGGCCTTGCCCTTGGCCTGGCGGGCTTTCGGAGCCATCCGCACCCAGTCGAGCTCATGGGCGAGTGTTCGGGCCCGAGCGGACTCCTGCTTCTCCTCCATGCGGAGGCGTTCCTGTTTCTGCTCGAGCCAGCTGGTGTAGTTGCCCTCGAACGGGAAACCCTTGCCATGGTCGAGTTCGAGGATCCACTGCGCAACGTTGTCGAGGAAATAACGATCGTGAGTGATGGCCACAACGGTGCCGGGGTAATCACGTAGGAACCGTTCGAGCCAAGCAACTGATTCGGCGTCGAGATGGTTGGTGGGCTCGTCGAGCAGCAGGAGATCGGGTTTGCTCAGCAGCAGGCGGCACAGTGCAACACGTCGGCGTTCGCCACCGGAGAGATTTGTGACCTCGCCGTCGGAGGGGGGCAGTCGAAGCGCGTCCATGGCGATCTCGATCGTGCGCTTGAGGTCCCATGCACCACTTGCTTCGATCTTTGCCTCGAGCTCGGCCTGTTCCTCACCGAGCTTCTCGTAGTCGGCTTCGGGGTCGGCCCACTTGGCGAGTACGGCGTCGTAGCGCTCGAGCAGCGTGGCGGTCTCCCCGAGTCCGTCCATCACATTGCCCATGACGTCTTTGGAGTCATCGAGTTGGGGTTCCTGCTCGAGCAGGCCCACCGTGAATCCTGGTGAAAGTCGTGCCTCGCCGGTGTAGCCGTCGTCGAGACCGGCCATGATGCGCAGCAACGAGGACTTGCCCGAACCGTTGGATCCGATCACGCCGATCTTGGCGCCCGGGTAGAACGACAGGCTGATGTTCTTGAGCACCTCGCGGTCAGGTGGGTAGAACCGATCGACCTTGTGCATGGTGAAGATGTACTGAGTGCTCATGGTCGTCAAGGGTAGTGATGGTTGCGCTGTGGTGTGAACCGATGGTCGTTGAGCCGTGTCGACTTCGAGAGTTGCACTGGGCTTGGACGCGACGATGCCCCGCCGAAGCGGGGCATCGTGCACTACTGGTTTCGCTGGGAATCAGCGACGACCGGTAGCCCTCTTGGCGGGTGCCTTCTTGGCTGCGGTCTTGCGTGCGGGTGCCTTCTTGGCGGTTGCCTTCTTCACCGTGCGCTTGGCTGCAGTCTTCTTGGCGGGTGCCTTCTTGGCTGCGGTCTTGCGTGCGGGTGCCTTCTTGGCGGTTGTCTTGCGAGCCGGTGCCTTCTTGGCAGCGGTCTTGCGTGCGGGTGCCTTCTTGGCAGCGGTCTTGCGAGCCGGTGCCTTCTTTGCGGTTGCCTTCTTGGCCGGTGCTTTCTTGGCAGCGGTCTTCTTGGCAGGTGCCTTCTTCTTTACAGCCATCTTCGCCTCCTCGGCGTGTTCATGGTGTTGTTCGGCGGATCCGACAACGACATCGACATGAGTTGACATGTCATGCGCAACCGCGGTCGAAACCTCCATGTCTGATGGATCAATGTGCTGCGCAGCGGAAACGCTAGTCACATCAGCACTGTTACGCGCGGACTTCTTTGCGTTGCGCTGTTCGCGAGGTGCAACGTCGGCAGACTTCGAAGGTGCTCGCAACACAAGTGCGAGGTCGATTCCGCGTCGCGGTGTGTCAATCGAAAACACTGCGAAGGTAGTGACGTCGCCGAGCTTGAGGACATCGCGTGCCGTGCGCGGAGCCGGATCACCCAGAAGTTTCAAGGGTGAATAGCACCTGGCGTTTCCCACGCGCACATACGCGCCATGAGACGAGAAGGATTCAACAGTGCCTTCGAGTGTGCTGCCGATCGGGTGGTTGGCGACGAACTCGAGGAAGTGCAGTGGCTCGTTGAGCGGCTCTGCAGGCTTCCGTGATGCACCGCGTCGATCGCCGCGAAGTTCGTTGTTGTTCGCGTTGTTGTTCGCGTTGGTCTCTGCGTTGTTACTGCGGCCGCGTGTTGAGTTGCTGCTCCGCGGAGCACCGCGCTGCTCGTCGCGTGCACCGTTGTTCGACTTCTCAATTGCCGTGTTCGCGCTCTTTGCTCCGCGTCGACGCGGTGATTTCGTTTCGGCTTGATCGACACCGGTTACCTCGGTTTGCTGACGGGGTCGATCCTTGGTTCGCGCGTCTCGGGTGGTGCGTCGGCTCACCGGACCGCGCACTGGAGTGCGAAGAGAGAAGACCCAGCCAACCCCGGGCACCGGCTTTCCGCCGATGAGCCGGCCCTCGTCGAAGATCCATGGACGGGCGACGTGGAGTTCTTGGAACGAGTCGTTCGACAGCACGGTGGCGTTGACCTTCTCGGCCACCTGGAGGATGAATGCATCGCCGCGACCGATTGTGCCTGCTGGTGGCGTGACGAGTTCTCCGGCGAGGAGTGCTGCTTCGTACTCGGCCCGCTCGGACTGATCGATGCGATTGGGGAAGGTGGCATCGACGACCACGGTGATGGTGTCGACCTGATGTTCCTCCATGAAGGAGGTAACCGCGTCGTCGAGCTGACGCAGGCTGGGGGTTGTGCGGCCCTCGGTGGCGATGTTGGAGCCATCGACGACCACATGGGATCGGATCATGGGGATGAACGTTCTTTTCGTTTGGGGGAATGCCGACGGCAGTTCCGGAGTGAGGCCGGTCGCTCGCTACGGGCTCCTCGCCATCGAACCCTTGAGTGGGTCGAATGGGAGTGGCCGCTGATGCAGGGCGGATCCATACCTCTTTGACGTCTCCAAGCCTACGCTGCGATCCATGAACGAGGACATTCGTGGTCGTGAAGCCGAATGCACGGAGCTGCTCCAGGGGCTTATCCGCAATGCGTGTGTAAATGACGGGTCGGTGACCTCGGGTGGCGAAATTCGCAGCACAGACCTGTTGCGCACGTATCTGGAGGGCCCGGGGATCGACATCGAGACCTACGAAGCGGCTCCGGGCCGTAACAGCCTGGTGGCCCGGATCGAGGGAACTGATCCCGACGCTCCCACCCTGCTGCTGATGGGACACACCGATGTTGTCCCGGTGAACCCGGAGCACTGGACCCATGATCCCTTTGGGGGCGAACTCATCGACGGTGAGGTGTGGGGTCGGGGAGCAGTCGACATGCTGAACCTCACGGCCTCAATGGCGGTTGCTACCAAACGGCTGGCCCGCTCAGGTTTTGCTCCTCGCGGAACACTCATCTACCTGGCCGTTGCTGATGAGGAAGCCTTCGGCGACTACGGCGCCGCTCATCTCATGACCCATGAACGCGATGCAGTGCTCGCCGATTACGTCATCACTGAATCCGGGGGAATCCCGCTTCCGAGTCCGAGCGGGCTCAAGCTCCCGGTCATCGTTGGTGAGAAGGGCGTGTTCAACATGCGACTCACAGTGCAGGGAACTGCGGGTCACGGTTCGCAGCCATATCGCACCGACAATGCACTTGTCACCGCGGCGGAGGTCGTGCGCCGTATCGACGCGTTCGAGCCGGCGACGCAGATCCATGAGATCTGGAAACGTTTCATCGGTTCGATGGGATACCCCGATGAGATCACCCAGCCACTTCTGTCAGTCGATGCGCTCGACACGATGCTCGGTGAACTTCCGATCGGGATGGGCCGTCAGTTCCACGCCTGCACGCATAACACCTATGCCCCGACGATGATGCAGGCCGGAACAAAGATCAATGTGATACCTGACCAGGTGAGCCTCGAGATCGACATCCGTACCCTTCCCGGGCAGGGTGTCGACGATGTCATGGCGGAGTTGCGTCTCGCACTCGGCGATCTCGCGGATCGCGTCGAGTTCCACCCGGGTGTTTACGACGCTTCCAGTGCATCGCCGATCGACACGCCGCTGTGGGACACCCTCTCCCGAGTTACACAACGTTGGTACCCGGGATCAGAGACCGTTCCGTTCCTGACGGTGGGCGCTACTGACTCGCGCTTCTTCCGGCGGGAGGGCCGCACTGCGTATGGCTTCGGTCTCTTCAGTCAGAACATGAGTTTCGAGGACTATGGCGCGATGTTCCACGGTGATGATGAACGGATCGACACCGAGTCGCTCGGGTTGTCGACTGAACTGTGGGAGGTCGTCGCCGGCGACCTTCTCACCGCACGCGACTGAGGCACCGGTTCCGCCAGTCGCAGCGGGAACGATGCCTCAGCAAGAGCTGCTGCTTCACGACGGCCTGAAGCGAGCGGCCAGATAGCGGTTCAGACGTCGCCGAGGGCGCTCTCCATGAGGTCATGCAGTTCGGCCTTATGGATCGAGAGGTTGCCAGTGGCGGGACTGGCAGATTCCTGACGACTCACGCGACGGATGTGATGGGTGTTCTCGTGGGCCTCATAGAGACGACCCTTGATGTGGTTCCATGCACCCATGTTCTCGGGCTCTTCCTGCAGCCAGACGATCTCGTCGGCGTTCGAGTACTTGTCGAGGATGGCAGCCACTGCCTCGTAGGGCCACGGGTAGAGCTGCTCAACCCGCACGACAGCCACGGGAGCCTCGCGAGTGTCGCGCTCAGCTTGTGCTTCCACGCCGACCTTGCCCGAGGCGAACACCACGCGACGCACGGCGGTGGGATCGGTGATGCCCGAATCGTCGAGCACCTCTTGGAACGAACCGTGAATGAGTTCCGACACCGGTGAACGCGAGGTCTTGGCCCGCAGTCCCGACTTCGGGGTGAACACGATGAGCGGCTTGCGGATCTCGCGGCGCACCTGACGGCGCAGGAGATGGAAGAACTGGGCGGCCGTGGTGGCGTTGCACACCTGGATGTTGTCGCCGGCCGACAGTGTGAGGAAGCGCTCGATACGGGCCGAGGAGTGCTCGGGGCCCTGACCCTCGTAGCCATGAGGAAGAAGCATGACGAGGCCAGAGGTCTGACCCCACTTGTCCTCGGCGGCAACGATGAACTGATCGATGATGACCTGGGCGCCGTTCATGAAGTCGCCGAACTGGCCCTCCCACAGGACCAACGCGTCCTTGTTGTCGACCGAGTAGCCGTACTCGAAGCCGAGGGCGGCGAACTCCGACAGCAGCGAGTCGTAGATCCAGAACTTGGCGCCATCGCGAGCGGTGTTCTCGAGCGGGACGATGTCCTTGCCGGTCTCGTAATCGATGAGCGCGGCGTGACGATGTGAGAACGTGCCTCGTCGTGAGTCCTCGCCCGTGAGTCGCACCGAGGTGCCCTCATAGAGCAGCGAACCGATGGCGAATGCTTCGCCCAGTGCCCAGTCGACCTCGCCATCGACGGTGAACATGGTGTGGCGACCTTCGAACTGCTTCGCCAGTTTGGGGTGGACGGTGAAGCCTTCGGGGACGAACTCGAGGTGTTCGAAGACGGCATCGAGAGTTTCGCGGGGCACGCCGGTGTCGACATGCGCTCGCACGCCTTCGTAGTGACGCTCAGGTGCGGATTCGAGCGGCGCCGGCGCATCGTGCGAGCGGGTTTCGTCGAGCGCGGCCTGCAGGCGGGTCTGGAAGTCGTCGAGCGCTGCTTCGGCGTCCTCGAGGGAGATGTCGCCCTTGCGGACGAGTGCCTCGGTGTAGAGCTTGCGGACCGAGCGGCGAGCCTCGATGCGCTTGTACATGAGCGGCTGGGTGTAGCTCGGGTCGTCGCCCTCGTTGTGGCCATGGCGCCGGTAGCAGACCATGTCGATCACGACGTCCTTGTGGAACTGCTGGCGATAGGCAAAGGCCAGTCGAGCAACACGCACAACTGCTTCGGGATCGTCGCCGTTCACGTGGAAGATCGGCGCCTGGATCATCTTGGCGACGTCGGTGGGGTACTCCGAAGAACGCGCCTCGGTGGGGTTCGTTGTGAAACCGAGTTGGTTGTTGATGATGACGTGGATGGTTCCGCCCACCCGGTAGCCGCGGATGTCGGAGAGGTTGAGGGTCTCGGCGACAACGCCCTGACCGGCGAACGCGGCGTCGCCGTGTACGAGCACGGAGAGCACCGGATAGTTGCCGGGGGGCTCGATGCGATCCATCTTGGCGCGGGCCATGCCGACCACAACCGGGTCGACGGCTTCGAGATGTGAGGGATTGGCGGCGAGCTCGACCTGCACGGTGTTGCCGGCCGGGCTGGTGAACATACCGGTCTGTCCGAGGTGGTACTTGACGTCGCCGGAACCCTGGATGCTCTCGGGATCGATATTGCCCTCGAACTCGGTGAAGAGCTGTTCATGGCTCTTGCCCACGATGTTGACGAGCACGTTGAGGCGACCACGATGGGCCATTCCGAGCACAGCGGAGTGCATGGACGCATCGGCGGCTTCGCTCAATACGGCGTCGAGCAACGGGATGGCAGATTCGCCGCCCTCGATGCCGAAGCGCTTCTGGCCCAGATACTTGGTGGCGAGGAATTTTTCGAGCGCCTCGGCGGCATTGAGGCGATCAAGGATGTGACGCTTCTCCTCGGTGGTGAGCGAGAACGTGACTCCTTCGACCTGTTGCTGGATCCAGCGCTTCTCGACCGGGTCCTGGATATGCATGTATTCGATGCCGATGGTGCGGCAATAGGCATCGCGCAGCACGTCGAGGATCTCGTCGAGCTTCATATGCTTGTGTCCGGCGATACCACCGGTGAGGAACACGCGATCAAGGTCCCAGATGGTGAGCCCGTAGGACGCAGGATCGAGTTCGGGATGGAGATAGGGCTCCTCGGCCTCGAGCGGATCGAGGTCGGAGATGAGATGACCACGCACCCGATGCATGTTGATGAGGGTCTGCACCTTCATCTGCTTCTCGAGCATCGCCTCTTCACGACCGAAGGCGTTGGTGTCGCGACCCCACTCGACTGCTTCGTAGGGCACGCCGAGCGAACGGAACACATGCTCGTAGAACTCGTGCTCGCCCATGAGCAGTTCGTGCACCCGCTTGAGGAACAGACCTGACTCGGCGCCCTGAATGATGCGGTGGTCGTAGGTGGAGGTGATGGTCATCACCTTCGAGAGACCCAGCCCGGCGATCGTGGCGGGATCTGCGCCCTGGTACGCAGCCGGGTAGTCGAGTGAACCCACACCGACGATGAGTCCCTGGCCGGGCATGAGGCGCGGCACTGACTGCACGGTGCCGATGGTTCCGGGATTGGTGAGACTCACAGTGACGCCGGCGAAATCGTCCGGGGTGAGTTTGTTGGAGCGGACCTTACGGATGAGTTCTTCGTAGGCGTCGAGGAACCCGGCGAAGTCCATCGTGTCGGCGGCCTTGATGCACGGGACGAGCAGGGAGCGTGAACCGTCGGACTTCTCCTGGTCGACCGCGAGACCGAGATTGAGGTGCTCGTGTTTCACGACATAGGGCTTGCCATCGGAGCCCTCGTGGTACGCCGAATTCATGACTGGCGTGGCCTCGGTGATGGCACGGACGATGGCATATCCGATGATGTGAGTGAAGCTCACCTTGCCGCTGCGTGACCGGGTCAGGAAGTTATTGATGGTCTTGCGGTTGACCTCGAGCAGCTTGGCCGGAACCTCACGAAAGCTGGTGGCAGTCGGGACGGTCAGGCTCGACTCCATGTTGGCCACGATCCGCGCGGCGGCGCCTCGCAACGGAGTTCCGGGCTCGGCATCGGGCGTTGCTGCAGGGGCTGATGAGGTGCCGGAAGCCGCAGGAGCGCTGGCCGTTGCTGCCGTGCTTGCAGCGGTGTTTGACGCGCTGAGGGGGCCGGCAGTGGGCCGGTAGCCATGGAAGAATTCTTTCCAGCTCGCACTGACCGAATCCGGGTCGTTGCGGTACTGCTCGAACATTTCGTCGACGAGCCACGCATTGGGGCCCGTGATCTGGGGGGAGGAGTCGTCAGCCACGAGGAGTCAGCCTATCGGCGCCCGCGAGGGCATCGGAGACTCGGGGGCGACCACGACCGATAGATTCCTCGATCGTGCTCAGATTGGCGACGTGGAACGTGAATTCGCTCAAGGCCCGGCTTCCGCGGGTCACCGAATGGGTGGCCGAGGCCGCCCCGGATGTCCTGTGCATGCAGGAGACGAAGATGAAGCAGGAGGTGTTCCCGGCCGAGGTTTTCGCTGATCTGGGCTACGAGAGCGCGCATTACGGCCAGGGTCAGTGGAACGGCGTCGCCATCATCTCCCGGGTGGGCCTCACCGACGTGGTCGCCGGTTGGGACGACGATGGCCCCGAAGACCCGGAGGCCCGTCTGCTCTGGGCGACCTGCGCCGGGATTCGGGTTGCGTCGGCCTATGTACCCAACGGTCGAGCCCTCGACAACGATCACTACACCTACAAGTTGGGATGGATGGCGCGACTTCGCGACGCACTCGACCGCCATGAGGATCCTGCCGCGGAACTGGCGGTGCTCGGTGACTACAACATCGCCCCCGAGGATCGTGATGTCTGGAGCATGGCGGCGTTCGCTGGTGCCACGCATGTGAGCGAACCTGAGCGTGAGGCGCTGCGCTCTCTCGAGCGATGGGGGCTCACCGATGTGTTCCGTCGGTTTCACGATGAGGACAAGGTGTACTCATGGTGGGACTACCGCGGCGGCGACTTTCATCAGGGACGCGGTATGCGCATCGACCTGATCATGGCAACCGAGGCGCTCGCTGCCCGGGCTGCCGACTGCACCATCGACCGGAATGCCCGCAAGGGAAAGCAGCCCAGTGACCATGCGCCGGTTGTCATTGAGTTGGCCGACTGATGGCAGGGGACAGCGCTTCTCCCGTTTTCACCGACGGCAATGTCTTCGGCGTCGGGGCCACCGCGAATGCCTTTGGAGTCGATGCGGTACTTGATGTCACCATCGAGGAAGAGGCCGCCCGACGCGCGGCCGCGGCGGTTCGTCGCCTCATTGTTGCGTTATCGGCTACCTCGGCGTCGATCGAAGACCTCGACCGGATCGCCGATGCCGTTGATGCCATAACGGCCAGCGTTCCTGCCGGCGCTCCTGATGACCTCGTGGTGCCGGGCGATTTCTCGGTGATCAGTGACACGGCCATCCGTCAGTCGCACCGTCTGCGTGAGCGCAGCCCGTTCATTGGTCAGGCCAATCCGGTGGCCCCCCCGATGCACGTTGTCTTCACCGAGGATGCGATCGAGGCGACCGTCACGCTTGGGTCGCTCTTCGAGGGCCCCCCGGGCTGTGTGCATGGTGGGTTCGTGGCTGCGATGTTCGATGAGGTGCTCGGGGCGGCCCAGGTGCATTCGGGGAAGGCAGGCATGACCGGCCGACTCACGGTGCACTATCGAAGCCCCACGCCGCTGAACGAGGAGTTGCGTCTTGCCGCGAAACTGATTCGGGTGGAGGGCCGCAAGATCCTGTGCACCGCAACGCTGCATGCCGGCGAGCGCCTGTGCGCCGATGCCGAAGGGCTGTTCGTCACCGTGAATCTCGACAAGATGCGCGCAATGCTCGAGGCCGGCGGCGGCTCAGCTTCTGGTTGAGGAGCTTCTGGTTGAGGAATCAGCAGTTCAGGAATCAGCGCTCGGAGTTCCGGCCACAATTGCGAGCAGTTCTGGCCCGAATCGTGCTGCCTTGACCTCACCGAAGCCGTAGACCGAGAGCAGTTCGGTGGCGGAGGATGGCCGGGTCATGGCGATCTCGATCAGGGTGCGGTCGTTGCAGATGACGAAGGCCGGGGTGGCGGCAGCGCGGGCCCGGGCGAGGCGCCAGGATCGAAGCGCTTCGAGCAGTTCGCGACCGGCATCATCGAGTTGGTCGGCAGTGCGAATGCCGTTGGTGCGTGCCGTGGTGGAGCGGGTGCTTGTTGTTCGCGATCCACCGCTGCGAGCCGGGCCGCGACGGGACGTGCTGGACGAGCCGGCGGGCTTGGGCAGCACCTCGCCCCGGCCCACCGCCTCGGGGGTCAGGCCGGCGCTCATGGCGGCACAGGCGGCGGACACGGTTTCGAGATACGGCGATGGTTCGCGGGTCATGTTCTTTGAGCCGTAGCGACGTTGCCGCGCCCAGGTGCAGATGAGCTCGCGTTCTGCGCGGGTGACCGCCACATAGAACAGGCGGAGCTCCTCGTGCAGGGCTTCTTCGGTGCGGGCATGCACGATGGGGGTGAGTCCGACCTCGAGACCTGCGGCATGGACGACGGGCCACTCCAGACCCTTGGCGGCATGGAAGGTGCAGAGTTCGACAGCGTCGCCGTTGCGATCGGGTTGATCGGCCCGTGTGGTGGTGGCCAACCAGGCCATGAATCCGGCGCTGGTGGGCCCGGGCTCGACGGCGACGTAGTCGCGACCCAACTGCACGAGGGCATCGACGTTGGCCTGCCGTTCAGCGGCTCCCTCCCCCTCGACCTCGGCATCGTCGAGTGAGGTGGCGAGATCGGCGAGGGCATCGGTGAAGGCGCCGCTGGACTGGCGGATCTGACCCAGTGCGGCTTTGACCTCAGGCTGCTCGAGCAGTGGGGCTGCACCACGGACCCGGTACGGGATCTTCACGGCGTTGAGTGCTTCTTCGATGGCGGGGATCTGGGCGTTGGTACGCACGAGGATCGCTTGTGATGACCAGCGCTCGCCGGGGCCGTGGTGGTCGCGAACGGCCCGGGCGATCCCGGTGGCCTCGTCCCTCTCGTCGAGGTAGGCGACGACTCTCGGCACGGGGCCATCGGGGCGATTTGCTTCGAGTACGCCGCCGCGGTCGACCGCGTCGGCTCCGGTGGCGAGAAGGGCGTTAGAAACACCGAGGATCTGGGGGGCCGAGCGGAAGTTCTGGGTGAGCCGCACCACCTGGGCGGTGGGAAAACGATCGGGGAACTGGCGCAGCAGGTTCGGGTCGGCGCCGTTCCAGCTGTAGATGGCCTGGTTTGGATCGCCGACGACGCAGAGATCGAGGCGGTCGCCCCGCCAGGCGTCGAGAAGGTGCTGCTGCAGCGGGTTGACGTCCTGAAATTCGTCGACGAAGAGATGCTGGAACCGCCAGCGCTGCGCTGCGGCGAACTCGGGGTCGTTGCGGAGATCGCGGGCGCAGACCCTCAGGAGATCATCGAAGTCGATCAGGCGCTGTTCACGGCGAAGAGACTCGTAGCGGGCGAAGACGTCGGCGACCAATGAGCCGGCTATGGGAGGGCGACGACCAGCACGATCGGCGGCCTCGGTATACGCGGCGGGTTCGATCATGCGGGCCTTGGCCCATTCGATCTCAGCGATGAAGTCGCTGGCGGGGATGGCCGCGACGTTCTTCGGGAACTGGGCGAGAAGGCGGCCGACGAACCCGACCTTGCGG
>WLCQ01000020.1 GCA_009705225.1 Actinomycetota bacterium
CACGCGCTTGCGCGACCAGGCCGGGGAATCCGAACCGTCGCCGTCGGAGCGCAGGACCGCCATCAGTCGTACCAACCCTCGATCGACCATCGGCCGTGCTCACAGCACACCAGAACCGCCCGACCATCGGCGAGCAACAACTGCAGTCGAGCCCGACGAACATGGGCGACGGGATCCCACCAGCGTTCGTCGGTCAACCATGGTCCGGCCCATGCCGCGATCGGCAACGCGGCAGCTGCACCCACTGCACCCACTGCACCATCGACGATGTTCTGCTCCCCGAGGGTGGCGGGAGCAGCGCTGAGTGCGCCGCGACCCGAGACTGCAACCACCGAGCCGCGCTGATCGCACACCAGCGCCGGCAGGGGTTCGGGTAGGACCAGTGCCGGGGTGGGCGTGGGCACCCGACCGGGCCAGGGTGCAACGAAGCGCGACTGGTCGTTCTCTGGCTGACCGCCACGTGACATCGCGAGTTCCACAGTTGCTGCCGGCACCCGCACGATCTGTTCGATGGGACTTCGACCACCACGAACCTCGGGCACCGTGACCGCCGCGACACCGACAATGCCCTGCACCCGGGCCATGGCCCGCATGGCTCGTTCGTCGGCTGCGGTCTCGCCACCCCAGAAACCGAGCTGACGACCGCGGGCCGGACCCACCTCATCAGGGATGAGCGTGAGTCGGCTCACCCCACTGGTAGGACGCAGCACCGCCGGGCCATTGAGCCAACCATCGAGTTGCCAACGCACCCGCTCGATGATCGCCCCCACGCCGAGAGCACCCTCATGGCGCCAGATGCGTTCGTTGCACGCCCCGGTATCGGTCTCGGCTGTGATGCACACCCGGGTGCAAGCCAGGCCCTCGGCGTCGAGCCCGTCGTGAAGACGTTCGGCCAATCCCTTGGCCACGAACGCAGCCTGATCCACACGTTCGACCGGTGGATCGAGTTCGATACTCACCGTGAGATGTGGCGGTGGTGGCGCGGTGTGTGGCGGTCGTTCATCGAGGCCTCCGGCGACGCGATGGGCGACCAGACCATCGGCCCCGAACCGGGCCACCACATCAGCGGCGGGAAGGGCGGCGAATGCACCGAGCGTGCTGATGCCGAGCCGACGTAGGACATCGCAGAGTTCGGGACGACCGAGCATCCCGGCCGGCAGCGGGGCGAGGAACGACGCCGAGGTACCCGGTTCGAGCACCGTGACCCCGCCGACCCGGGCCACCTGCTCAGCCACGAAGCGACCATCGGCGACACCGACACCCACTGAGTCGGGCCAACCCAGACCGACCATGATCCCGGCGACCGCAGTCATGACCTGCTTCGCCAGGGCATGGTCGCCTCCGAAGTAGCGGGAGGGGCCACGGGTGGGAAAAGCAGCGACTCCCGGCACCGACAGTTCGATGCGGGGTGTGATGTGTTCGAGCGCAGCACCGATGGCGTGGAAGAGACGCGCATCACGATCGTGATCCGGCGGATACACCACCACTGACGGACAGCGCCGTTGGGCCTCCCGACGACGATGCCCGGGTTCGATCCCCTCGGCCCGCGCCGCCGGGGACACCACGACCACCCGACCACCCTCGATCACCACCGCGGGCTGATCAGGCGTGGCACCTGCGGCCACCAACGGCCAGTCGGCACAGCGCACCACGAGCGAACGTACGACACGATCAGCGGACCGCCCCTCAGTCGATGACATCGACCGACCCCTGATCAGCGGGCAACAACACTTCGAGCTGTCGGGGCCGGGCGGCGCGACCACGACCAACAGCATCGATCCGGACCCGACGACGACGCAACGTGCCGTGTCCCTCCCCCAATCCCTGCCACTGTGACCCGGCCACGGTGAGCACGACATCAGGGGACCATCCCCCCGCCGCCTGCGACATCGACGTCCTCGCTGTTGATGTTCTCGTTCTTGATGTTTGTGACAGCGCTATGACCGGAGCCATCGAACAGACCGGTTCGACCATGATCAGCACCGAGCCGCGTTCGCGAAGACGAGCAGCGATTCGACGGGACTCCGCGCCGCTCAGCATCATCCGGGCATCGAGCAGAACGAGGTCAACCCCGTCGAGAACAGCAGCGATGAGCTCCGCACTGCGGCGTGTGGGCGGGGCATCGATAAGCGCCAACCGGTCGAGGACGAGTCCGTGTTCAGCCGCGGCCACCAGCCCCAACTCCGGAAGGCCGATGACCGCAGACCAGGATCCATCACGCGAGCCGGCCGCCATGAGTGAGAGCGCGAGCGAGGTCGCTCCGATCCCGCAGACCCGCAGGAGACTGCCGCGGGTGAGCGCACCATCGGCAAGCAGCGGAGCCAATGGCTCGAGCACGGGGAGGGTCTGCTCGCGGGCGAACGTGACCGGTCGGATCAGTTCCGAGAGTCGACGGATGACCGAGCCCGGATCGGTTCCGGGATTGGTTCCGGGGTCGGGCCCGGCGTTGAGGAAGGAGGGACTCGGGGAAGCGGTCACCCCCCCAGTATCGAACACCTGTTCGATACTGGCAACCGGGTTTAGTCCCTGATGGCGAGGAACCGTTCGAGAGCGCTCAGATCGAAGGCGCCCCGGGCTCCGGTCATGAGGATGAGATGGTCGGCGCCGGCCTCGAGATAGGCCTCGACGGCATCGATCTCATCGGCACCGATACCCACCGTCCGCTCGATCTCACGAGGATCGCGGCCGATCTCGGCGCACCACTGATCGAGGATGGCGTTCTTGTGGGCGAAGTTCTCGGGGGGCCCGAAGGTGTTCCACTGGTCGGCGTACTGGGCCGTGATGCGCAGGGTGACCTTCTCCCCTCCGCCACCGATCATGATCGGCAGTGCCCCGATGGGAGCCGGGTTGAGTGCTGCGACGCGGGTGCGGATGCGCACGAGTGCGTCCTCCAGTGCCCGCAAGCGGGAACCGGGGGTTCCGAACTCATAGCCATACTCGTCGTAGTCACGTTCGAACCAACCGGCACCGAGACCGAGACAGGCCCGACCGTTGCTCACATGATCGAGGGTGCGGGCCATATCGGCGAGCAACTCGGGATTGCGGTAGGTGTTGCCGGTGACGAGCATGCCGACCTGCGCATGCGAGGTGTCGGCGGCCATGGCCGCCAACGTGATCCAGCCCTCGAAATGAGCCCCGTCGGGGTTGCCGTAGAGCGGGAAGAAGTGATCCCAGGTCCAGATGGAATCAGCACCCATGGCATCGGCGGTCCGCCATGCGGTGCGCAGATCCTCCATCGTGGTGTGCTGGGGCTGCAGTTGGATGCCAACCTTGAAACGGGACATGGAAGATCCTCTCGATCTTGCTATGGGCTGCACGGAACTGCGCGGAACTGTGGGAGCGGTGCGGAATTACTCGGCGGCGGGCGCGGGTGCCTCCAATGACGGCACCTCGACCCCTTCGCGGTAATAGATGTAGATGTCCTCGATGACCTGCTTGAGGCCGGCGGCACCATCGGAGCGCGAGAGATGCACGGTGATGACATTGGCGTTGACATGCACTGCAGCAACACCACCATGTTCGAACAGTGCCCGTGCGATGAGGTCGGGTGGGCGGTTCGCCTTCACGTCGTCGAGGGAGCGGTACGACTCATGCCCCATGCCCGTGAGCGCACGATTGGTCTCGAAACGGACCACATCGGGATACGGCGATGCTTTTTCGATGACGGTGACTGGCTGACCCATAGGACTCCGAGCGTAGTCGGCGCCTACCGACCCGCCCGAGCCGGATCGACCGCAACACTGCGGGCCGCTCTCCCTGCATTCCCGTCGGCCACCTTCCAGAGTCCGGCAGCCAGTGCTATCGAGATGAGCCCGAGCACCGCATGCACGATCTTGAAGGGGGCACCATGGGTGGGGTCGTCGTCGAGGAACACGATCTGCGGGACCCGAACGAGCCACACCACCACAGTGACGATCGCAGCCGCTCGCAGCGACACCAGAGACGTTGACGACATCGGCGTCGACCAACTACGAACCAGCGCAACCACCACCGCCGCTGCCAGAGCGAGCATCAGGATCGACAGCACGGTGGAGAACACCTTGCCGCCCGTGGACTCCGTGGTGGAACGCAGTGTGTTCGAGATGCGACTGATCCACACGAAGGCGGTCCAGGCCACGAAGGCGATGAGGATGGCACGGCCCGATCTGGTCATGGTTCGAGGGTAGTGGCGCCCAATGCGTGGAACCGGATCAGAACAGCGTCGGGGCCTCGTCGAACGCGGGCATCCTCACCAACCCCGACCAGGGCAGTCCTTCCATGAACGACCAGGAGCGCCGGTGGATCGAGGTGGGACCGTTTGCTTCGAGCGCCATACGGTGCTTCGGGCACGGATACCCCTTGTTGGCATGGAACTCGAACCCCGGGAAGTTCTCGGCTTCGGCGCGCATCATGCGATCCCGACTCACCTTGGCGAGGATCGACGCTGCTGCGATCGAGACACAGACGGCATCCCCTTTCACGATCGTGCGCGTGATGCCGCCGCCCACGAAGTCGACCGAGCCATCGAGCAGCACCCGATCGGGAACGACGTCGAGCGCGGCGAGCGCCCGCTGTGCAGCCAACCGCAACGCAGCCGACATGCCGAGCGCATCGCATTCATCATGGGTGACCACGCCAATGGCCCATGCATCACACCACTCGGCGATGCGATCGAAGGATCCTTCCCGCTCGGCCTCGGTGAGCATCTTGGAATCACGGATCCCGTAGGGGCGACGATCCTTCGGAGCGACTGCAGCACCGATCACCAATGGTCCGGCCCATGCGCCACGACCGACCTCATCGACCCCAACAACAATCCCATCACCGGCGGCCCACAACTCCCGCTCGACCGTGAGTGTCGGCGCCTTTCCCCGCAACGCTGCTCGCATCGGTCGCGCTCGGGTGGCCACCCGGTGACCGTACCCCTGTCGGTAGTCTCAGGATGTGACCAACCAGCACAATGCCGCTGCCCGAAGGATGAATCTCGGCAGCAAGCGTTCAACATCTTGGCGT
Organism: Actinomycetota bacterium; assembly: GCA_009705225.1. Lineage (GTDB taxonomy): Bacteria > Actinomycetota > Acidimicrobiia > Acidimicrobiales > Acidimicrobilacustridaceae > Acidimicrobilacustris. Next base: position 4,993 of record WLCQ01000020.1, read on the forward strand.
TCCACGCGCAGCGAGTTCTCGGCCCTGTCGTTCAGTTCGCTGTTCTCGTTCGGTTCGATCTTTTCCATCGGATCGGCCGGATCCATCCTCTCCATCGGATCTGCCGGATCAATCCTCTCCATCGGATCGAGTGGTTCCATCCTGAGCATCGGCAGCACCGGATCGATCCTCTCGATCGGAGGCGCCGGCACGATCCTCGGTCGACGCTCGCGTGGACGACACTCCACTCCGGCATCGGAAGAACCGCTCCACTGACGAACCGCTCCGGTGGCGCGAAAAGGGCCCGGCGCTGTTGCGCCGGGCCCCGATTCACTGCATGGTCGAGCGGAGTTGCTACTCGATCCAGGTCTGGGTGAGGCGAACCGCTCCGTCGAAACCGGCGAGCATCGCCGCTGAGGGCTGCCCGTCAGGAAGACTCACATTGGTGACATTCCGAACGTTCTTCGCTGCACCGATGGCCCACTGGGTGTGTGCCAACCAGATGTAGGGAACCAGTTCCGTCTGACGCTTCTGCAGATCCGCATAGGCCTGCTTGCGTACCGTTTCATCCTGGGTGGCGCGGGCCTTGTTGAGCGCGGCATCCACCTGCGGATCGTTGAGACGGGCGAAGTTGAGGGTGAGCGGACCAACAGCGTTGGCACCGATCCACCACTGGTAATCACCATCGGGATCCGGAGCGGCAAACTGACGCCAGTAGTTGGCGTCGAACTGACCGGTGGCCGCATCAAGCACGAACTTGCTCTGCTCGGTGGTCTTCTGCTGGACCTCAACACCGCAACGTGACCACTGCTGGGCGATGAGCGCGGTGACGGCGGTGTTGCCGGGAACCGGGGTGGTGCCGAGGCTGAAGGTCAACGGACCCGGATTCTCGGCCTTGTAGGCATTGATGAGTTCAGTGCCCTTGGCCACATCATTGTTCGGGAAGTCGGTCTTGACGTAATACGGGGAATCGGCGGCGAACTGGCTGTCAGCAGCACGATCGGCCGGCGACTCGCTGACCACGAGGACCTGATCACGATCGGTGCAGTAGGCCAGACCGACACGCACACGAACATCGTTGAGCGGGGCCTTGGAGGTGTTCAACATGATGAAGTTCTCCTCCGTCTCGCCACGATCGGCGACGAACTGAAGGTTGCCGGCTTCGGCCTCGGACTGGAGCTTCGCGATGGAAGCCCAGTCGGTGGTCTGCATCATGTTGATGTCGCCACCGATGAGAGCACTGGTGCGAGTCTGCGGATCGACGATCGGACGGAACTCCACCGAATCGAGATACGGCAGCTTGTTGCCCTTCTCATCGGAACGCCAGTAGTTGGCGTTCTTCGTGCCGACCCAGTAGCTGTCAGGGATCCATTCCTTCTGGATGAACGGACCTGAGCCGATCGGCTGGTTCGACGAAGCCGGCTTTTCAGCGTCGAGTTGGGCCGGGGCAACGATGTAACCGACCTGGGTGCTGAGCAGCGCAGGAAGCGAGGCCCATGCATCGACCGTGGTGACGATTGCATTGAGCGGATTGGCTGGATCAACGGTGGCCGAGGCCATGTTGCGCAGCGCGATGCCGACGAGCGCATCCTTGCGGGCCGCTTCGAGTGACTTGGCCACAGCCGCACCATCGACGGGGGTGCCGTCGGAGAACGTGACGCCCGGTCGCATCGCAATGGTCCAGGTCTTGAAATCGGCGCTCGGGGTGAACGACTTGGCCAGATATGGCTGCCACTTACCGGCGGAGTCGTAGGCCGACAACGGATCGAACACGGCGTTACCAATCATGTAACCCGAGACCGCCCAGCGGTTCGTGGTCGGATTGAAACCGTCACTCTCGGCCTCAAGACCGAATTTCACGGTGCCACCGACCTTCGGTTCACCGGATGCCTTGATGGTGACGTCGGTAGTGGTCTTGTTCGCTTCGGTTGACGACGAGCTACCGCATGCTGCCAGCGCAAGGCTGAGTGCAACGGCTGCCGCCCCGAATTTCGCCCAGCGGCGTGTTCCCGCTTGAGATGCCATGTGTGATCCCTCCTCGGCCGCGACCGATGGTGTTGTCGTTCCGCCCCAACTCGGACGTGTTTCACCACGCTAACCCGCCAAGCAACCCTCCCCGGCACCCGAGCGGGACGAGACGCGACGGGGGTCCGACACCGAAGCGCCGGACCCCCGTTCAGACTGCATGTTGCGAACCAGATGGTTCGAGAGCGACTGCTACTCGATCCAGGTCTGGGTGAGACGGATCGCTCCACCGAATCCGGCCACCATCGGGGCAGCGGACTGACCATCGGGCAACGACACATTGGTGACGCTGCGGATGTTCTTGGCTGCACCGATCGCCCACTGGGTCCGTGAGAGCCAGATGTACGGGACCAGTTCGGTCTGTCGCTTCTGCAGCGTGGCGTAGGCATCCTTGCGCACCGCCTCATCGGGGGTGGCCCGGGCCTTGTCCAGTGCCTCGTTGATCTGCGGATCGTTGAGGCGGGCGAAGTTCAGGGCGAGGGCGCCAGTGGCGTTCTTGCCGGTCCACCACTGGTAGTCGCCGTCGGGATCGGCAGCGCCGAACTGACGCCACAGATTTGCCTCGAACTGGCCGGTAGCTGCCTCGAGCACGAACTTGCTCTGCTCGGAGGTCTTCTGCTGGACGGTGACACCGCAACGAGCCCACTGCTGGGCCAGCAGCGCCGTGGTGGCCGTGTTGGCCGGGACCGGCGTGGTGCCGAGGACGACCGTGACATCGCCGGGATTCTCCGCCTTGTACGCGTTGATCAACTCGGTGCCCTTGGCCACGTCGTTGCTCGGGAAGTCGGTCTTCACGTAGTACGGGGAGTCCGGTGCGAACTGACTGTCCGCCGCCTTGTTTGCCGGGGTCTCGTTGATGGTCAGGACCTGATTACGGTCGGTGCACCAGGCCAGACCCAATCGGACGCGGGGATCGCTGACGGGAGCCTTGGATGTGTTGAACATGATGAAGCTCTCCTCGCTCTCGCGACGATCAGCGACGATCTGGAGATTGCCATCGCCGGCCTCGGCCTGCAGTTTGTTGATCGTGGGCCAGTCGGAGGTGTGCATCATGTTGATGTCACCACTGATCAGTGCGCTCACACGGGTCTGCGGATCAACGATGGGGCGGAACTCCACCGAATCGAGATACGGCAGCTTGTTGCCCTTATCGTCGGAACGCCAGTAGTTGGGGTTCTTCGTGCCCACCCAGCGGTTGTCTGGGATCCATTCCTTCTGGATGAATGGACCCGAACCGATGGGCTGGTTCGACGAGGCCGGCTTGCTGGCATCGAGCTGCGCCGGGGCGACGATGTAGCCGACCTGATTGCTGAGCAGCGCAGGAAGCGAGGCCCACGGATCGACGGTTGTGACGATCGTGTTGAGCGGGTCAGCGGGATCGACAGTGGCCGAGGCCATGTTGCGAAGCGCGATACCGACCAGGGGGTCGGCGGCAGCGGCGGAGAGAGACTTCGCCACCGCAGCACCATTGACAGGCGTGCCGTCGGAGAAGGTCACACCGGGACGCATGGCGATGGTCCAGGTCTTGTAATCGGCGCTCGGAGTGAATGACTTGGCCAGATATGGCTGCCACTTGCCCGCCGGGTCATAGGCCGCCAACGGATCGAACACGGCGTTGCCGACCATGTACCCCGAAACAGCCCAACGGTTGGTCGTGGGGTTGAAGCCGTCAGTCTCTGCCTCGAGACCGAAGGTGACGGTGCCACCCGACTTCGGATCACCAGATGCCTTGATGGTGACGTCAGTGATGTCATCAACGGCTTCATTGCTCGAGGACGAAGATCCGCCGCATGCAGCCAGCGCAAGGCTGAGTGCGATGGCGGCGGCGCCGAGTTTCACCCAGCGGTTTGAGCCCGCGTGAGATGTCATGTGAATTGCCTCCTTCGGCTCGCGCCGATGGTGTCGCCTCTCCGCACCGGAGCGGATCGTGGTGAACACACTTTAGGCGTGACGGACGCCACACGCGTGATGGATCGTTCCCGGCCCCGGATCCTGACTCGCCAGGGCCGTCGCCCGACGCGCCGGAGGGCCCGATGCGCTGGCATCGGGCCCTCCGGTTCACGCCATGATCGAGCGGAGTTGCTACTCGATCCAGGTCTGGGTGAGACGAAGCGCTCCGTCGAAGCCGGCGAGCATCGGCGCCGACGGCTGGCCATCGGGAAGGCTCACATTGGTGACGTTGCGGATATTCTTGGCCGCACCGACCACCCACTGGGTATGGGAGAACCAGATGTAGGGCACCAGTTCGGTCTGCCGCTTCTGCACCGTCGCGTAGGCCTCCTTGCGCACCGCTTCATCCGGTGTGGCCCGGGCCTTGTCGAGCGCTTCGTTGATCTGCGGATCATTGAGGCGGGCGAAGTTCACCGTCAGCACCCCGGTGGCGTTCCGCCCAGCCCACCAGTGATAGTCACCGTCGGGATCAGAAGCAGCGAACTGCCGCCAGATGTTCGCGGTGTACTGGCCGGTGGCGGTGTCGATGATGAACTTGCTCTGCTCGGTGGTCTTCTGCTGCACCGTGACACCACAACGACCCCACTGCTGTGCCAACAACGACATATTGGCGATGGCCGCCGGAGTCGGTGCCGCGCCGAGAACGATCGTGACATCGCCGGGATGATCGGCCTTGTACTCGTCGATCAGGGTCTTGCCCTTGGCCACATCATTGTTCGGGAAGTCGGTCTTGACGTAGTAGGGGGAGTCTGGGGCGAACTGACTGTCGGCAGCCCTGTCAAGCGGCTCCTCGTTGGCAGTCAGGTACTGATCGCGGTCGGTGCACCATGCCAGGCCGACACGCACGCGGACGTCGTCAGCCGGAGCCTTCGTCGTGTTGAAGAGTACGAAGGTCTCCTCGGTCTCCCCACGATCGGCGACGAGTTGGATCGTGCCCGCGGAAGCCTCGGACTGCAGCCTGTTGATGTCGATCCAACTACTGGTCTGCATCATGGTGATGTCACCACTGAGCAATGCGCTTGCGCGGGCGCTGCTATCGATGATCGGACGGAATTCGACCGCGTCAAGATACGGCAGCTTGTTGCCTTTTTCATCGGAACGCCAGTAATTCGGATTCCTGGTGCCCATCCAGTGGTTATCGGGAATCCATTCCTTCTGGATGAACGGACCCGAGCCGATCGGCTGGTTCGACGAGGCCGGCTTCTCGGCATCGATCTGGGCCGGGGCCACGATGTACCCGGGCTGGGCAGTCATCTGGGCAGGGAACGACGCCCATGGATCGACTGTGGTGACGACCGCAACGAGCGGGTCGGTCGGATCCGCGGTGACCGACGCAATGTTGCGCAGCGTGATCCCGATGAGCGGATCGGCAATGACTGCTCCGAGCGATTTCGCCACTGCAGCACCGTCGACGGGCGTGCCATCGGAGAAGTTCACACCGGCACGCATGGTGATGGTCCAGGTCTTGTAATCCGCACTGGGAGTGAAGGACTTCGCCAGGTATGGCTGCCATTTGCCCGAGGCGTCATAGGCCGCCAGTGGATCGAACACGGCATTGCCGATCATGTAGCCCGACACCGCCCAACGGTTCGTGGTCGGGTTGAAGCCGTCGGACTCAGCCTCGATGCCGAACTTGACCGTGCCACCCGTCTTCGGCTCTCCCGAGGCCTTGATGGTGACATCGCTGACCTTCGCTCCCCCGTCGTCCGATGATGACGATGACGAGCCACCGCAGGCCGACAACGCGAGACTCAGCGCGATCGCCGCAGCTCCGAATTTCACCCAGCGGGGTGATCTCTCACGTGATGTCCTCTGAGAAGTCCACGGACCTGCCATACGAATTGCCTCCCCGGCCAACGCCATCGGTGTTGAAGCTCCATGACCCCCACGAAGCGCACCGGCGGCGACTATAGGCAATAGGAAAATCGCGTGTCGGCAATTTCCCCGCCTGCGTCATGGGGAACCGTTGGCCTCAGCTGAACGATTCGCCGGGGCTGGGCGCCGTCGGCGGCCGGGAACCGCTCGTTGGCCCGGCTGCCGGGTCAATCAGCACTTCGGAATCTGCTGGGGGCTCGACGTCCATAGGGGGGACGGCCGCTGACGCTGCGAGGTCCGGGTCTGGTGGGGCCAACAAGGCCTCTCCCCGCAACTCAGTGGTCGACCAGGTCGGATCGAGACCAGTGCAGCGCAGTCCGATCGGAACTGCAGAACTCTCGGCAGCGCTGATTGACACGTCTTCATGCGGGCGAAGATCCCACAACAGTGCCGGTCGTTCGCCGTGCCAGCGGACTGCGAACGAGAGCTTGCCGTGGCTCGTCGGGAGATCGTGCACCTCGATCGGTTGACCCAACCATTCGGAGGGCACAACTGGGAAGAGGTCGACGACGTGTTCGTCATCGATGACGGAGAACGAGCGGGTCAGCTGCAGGAACGCCGCGGTCGAGACCGGTGAGTGACCGTCGCCGGAGCAGCCATCGCCGGTGCGGGGATGTACCGACTCGGGCCAACTCCAGGTCGGCGCACCGATCTCGAGCATCCAGCGCAGTGCTTCCACTGCGTTTCGATCGCCGAGTCGAATCCTCGCCACCGCCAGCGCAGCAGTCAGACGCGGACTCAGCGCAGCCTCGCCGATCCGCTGGACCACTGCACCGCGGACCGCTCCCCGGCTCGCCTCATCAACAAGAGCGTCGAGTAGGACCTGATCGATGAGGGCGGCCGAGTCAGACTCGACGAGCGCCACTACTGCGGCGACCGCGGATTCGGGAGTCAGGTGGGCCGATGCGAGTGCGGCGTCGACCTCACCGGCCAGACCCTCAGCGAGTTTCTCAATCTCCCGTGCCGCATCCGGCTGCTCCGCAACACGCAGTGCGGTAGCGGCCGAATTCAAGCCACTGTGGGCCCAGACAAGATCGTGTACCCGCAGGCTTTCCGGCGTGGTTGTCCAGACGGGGCCAGTTGAGCGCCGGGCCCGGCGGCGGTCCTTGAGCGCAACCACATCACGATGCACCCGATGGGCGACCTTCGCGATCTCACCGACCGAGACCCGGGCGAGCGCGACATCATCGGCCAGGCGGATATGACGCTCAACAGCATGGAGCCACGCTGCGCCGGCATCGACGCGGTGATGCTCGAGTTCGAAACGGCCATCGACATCGATCCGATCGACGAGCCCCATCAGCAACTTGGCGGCCTCAGCATGCAGACCGTGCTGGTCCAGAGCGATGATCAGCGCGCACGCGTCGAACACGCCGACGAGTCCATCGGACCATGACACTGCATCGTCTCCGGCCGCATGGAGAAGCGCTGACCGGCGGGCGGAACGCACGGCCTCATCTGCTCGCAGTTCGAGAAGTTCCATCCGCGGTGATCGTCGGGTCTGGACCTCCCAGCCCGCAGCAACCCGGGACGCATCAGGAGCAGCGGCCGGGTTCACCGGTGCCGACGGCAGTTCCCGATGGCGGAACCCGAACAGCGAACGGCGCTGCTCAATGGGTGCCGATTCGAGGACGAACCGGACCGTGGCGGTGTGGGGCAACGGGAACAACAGCGCCGCAGACGCCCGACCCTCACTGCAGCGAACGCCGCCATCGGGCCACTGCGAACCAGCAGCGCCGGATTCCACCACGTTCAGCGAATCGCCGAGCGATGCCGACCCCACAGCGACCCGGGAAGGCGCCTTGGCGAGATGCATGACCGGATGACCGTCGACGCGCACAACTGTTCCGTCGAGATCAATGGCCTTGATGGCCGTTCGACTGATCGGCCCGAACGGTCGCAGCGCAATCGCCACCGCAACAGGCACCGTCGCTGCGTTATGCAGTTCGATCACGATGCCGCCACCGGGCGGCATACCCGCCCCGGGAGCCACACCCCACACCCGGTGCACGATCTCGCCACCGGGTACGCGCATCGTGGTCTCCACGATGGGTGAGTCGTCGACCAGACGCTGCCTGATCCCGGCTGATCGTGAGGGCAGATGCCACCGATCGTCGGCCCCCACCCACCAATCAACCGAGAAGCCATCGACCTTCCGGCTCACGAGTCCACGGGAATCGACCGCTGCATGGTCGACGTCACCGAGGGTGCCCACGAGGGTCCAGCTTCGGTGCGTGGTGTTGAGGTCTGCACCTTCACCGATGATCACATCAGGCGAGGAGGGATCGAGTTGGCGATGCATCCACCATGGGAGAAGTTCATCGGGGTCGGGCACGGCGCAGGACGCTACCGCCCCGCGCCCCTACACTCAGCCTCGTGACCAGTCAGGGTGAGCGCGTCGCAGTCCTCATCCCCGTCAAGGCGTTCAGTGTTGCCAAGGGTCGTCTCGCAGGAGCACTCAGCCCATCGGAGCGCGTCGAGCTCGCACGATCCATGGCTGGTGCAGTCGTGGCCGCAGCGGCCCCCCGACCCGTGCACGTGGTCTGCGACGACAAGGAGGTCGCCGACTGGGCGGTCACAGTCGGGGCGGCTGTCATCTGGAAACCGGGCCGGGGACTGAACGCTGCGGTCTCCGAGGGTGTCGCCGAACTCGGCGAAACCGGCTTCGATCGGGTGATCGTCGCGCATGCCGATCTGCCCCATGCACTCGGTTTCGATGTGGTTGTGCCCGGCCTCGATGGAACCCCCGAGGGCACGACCGCCCCTGTCGTCCTCGTACCCGATCGTCATGACGACGGGACGAACGTGATCTCGCTACCCACGGGAACAGGATTCCATTTCGAGTACGGCCCCGGCTCCTGTGCCCGACATCGGGCGGAAGCACAACGACTCGGACTTCCGGTCGTCGTGGTGCGCGATGCACGATTGGGATGGGATGTCGACCGACCGGCCGATCTCGAGCCGCCAGACTGGAGCATGCAACCGTGACTTCCCCCGAACCCGACCCCGGCCGTGACTCCGAATCTGAGGGCACCCTGCCACTCGGAGGGTTGACCGAATCTGCCCTCCCGTCGCGCGATCTCCCGATTCCGACGAGCGCGCTCGCCATCGTCGCCCACCCCGACGATGCAGAGTTCCTCTGCGGCGGCACGCTCGCCAAGTGGGCGGTGGCGGGATGCACGATCCACCATCTGATCCTCACCGACGGATCCAAGGGATCTTGGGATGCAGGCGCAGACACGGCCGAACTCATCGAAACCCGACGCAACGAACAGTTGAGAGCCGCCCGCGTGCTCGGCTCGAAGGGCAAGGTCATCATGCTGGGTCGGGTCGATGGCGAACTCACAGCGAGCAGCGACGTGGTCGACGAGGTGGCCTACTGGATCCGCGTCACGGAACCGGCAGTTGTACTGGCCCATGACCCCTGGAAGCGCTACCGACTGCATCCCGATCATCGCAATGCCGGTTGGATCGCGCTCGACAGTGTCGTGGCCGCACGCGATCCACACTTCTTCCCCGAGCACGACGTCCCCCATCATCGTCCGAGCGCACTCCTACTGTTCGAGGCCGACCAACCCGACCACGTCGAGGACATCACCGAGTACACCGACGCCAAAGTCGACGCGCTTCTCACCCATCGAAGCCAGTTCCACACCACCCACGGGATCGGCGATCCCGACGATGTCGAGCAACGCGAACGGTTCCGCGAACGCGTCACCGAGCACGCAGCCCGTCTCGGTGCCGCCAACGGTGTGGGTGGAGCCGAGATCTTCAAACTCATCACCGACCTCTGAGGCCGGAGTGAACGGAACACAGGCCGGCGAGCCGACGCATGCCGACACAGTGCGCCCGCTCGATCCCGCTGGAGGGCCCTACCTCGTGGGAGTCGATGGTTGCCGGGCCGGCTGGGTGGCCGCAATCGCACGCTGCGCCGAACCACGCCGCCTACTGTCGATCGAGGTGCACGAGCACATCGATCCACTCATCACAGGCGTGCGTAACGGGGTGATCGCCGTGCTCGCCATCGATATGCCTATGGGTCTGCCCGATACCGGCCCGCGCCGATGCGACATCGACACCCGCACACGCCTGGGTCGGAAGTCGTCATCGGTATTCCCGACCCCGGTCCGACCGCTCCTGCACTGCACGGACCACGCGCAGGCCGTGACACTCGGACGTTCCATCGATGGGCGCGGCATCTCGATCCAAGCGTTCAACCTGCTCCCGAAGATCGCCCAGCTCGACGCGAGCATCCGCGAGCACTGCCCACCGGAACTCTTCGCACACATTTTCGAAGCGCATCCCGAAGCCGCATTCGCCGATCTTGCCGGCGATCCACTCGAATCGAAGAAGCGATCCGTAGAAGGCCGGGCAGAACGCCTCGCATTCCTTGAACACGAGCTCCCCGGATGCGGCGACCTGCTTACTGCCCGCTACCGCGGCGCCGCTGCCGACGACATTCTTGATGCGGCCGTTCTCGTGCGCACGGCACGGCGCATTCTCGAAGGCACTGCCTCGATGCTCGGAGATGGATCCTCAGACCGCCACGGCATTCCCATGCGGGTGGCGATCTGATCCAACGGTTCCTTCGCGCGAAGCCAACTCTTGATGAACGGCCGATGACAACTCCTCAGCCATCCGCGCGCGCGACCCCCTACAGGTGTTGGATACGGAGGTCCCGCCATTTCGACTCGTGAGTTGGAGAATCGTGACCGCATCCGAAGCCGCATCAAGCCCTGCCTTCGAACCCGCACCGAGCCCTGCACCGGCCGAGGCGCATGAGCGAATGCCGGCGGTCCGCGACTCCCGCAGGATGTACGTGCTCGACACGTCAGTCCTCCTGGCTGACCCACGAGCAATGTTGCGATTCGAGGAGCACGCAGTCGTGCTGCCGGTGGTGGTGCTGCTCGAACTCGAGTCCAAGCGCAATCATCCCGAACTCGGATGGTCGGCCCGTCAGGCACTGCGTCAACTCGAGACCTACCGGATCGAGCACGGCACGCTCACGACGCCGATTCCGGTCAACGACCACGGCGGCACACTGCAGGTCGAGATCAACCATCAGGATCTCAGCGCCCTTCCCCCATCGCTCGCCGGTGACACCAACGATCATCGAATCCTCGCCGTGGCGCATACTTTCGCCGCAGAAGGCAACCTCGTCACGGTGGTCTCGAAGGATCTCCCTCTTCGATTGAAGGCCTCGATCGTCGGCCTCGACGCCGATGAGTACCGCAATGAACTCGCCCGTGACACCAGTTGGAACGGCATGGTCGAGATCCCCGTCGACGGACCGCTCATCGATGATCTCTTCGCGCTCGGGGTGATCGATGACGAACGGGCTCGCGAGCTTCCGATCAACACCGGCGTCGTACTCCACTCAGGTTCACAGTCGGCGCTGGCGCGTGTGCACGCTGACAAAGCGTTTCATCTGGTCCGACGCGATGGCCACCTCTTCGATGTGCGGGGTCGCAGCGCGGAGCAGCGCATCGCTATCGACATGCTCGCCGACCCGACGCTCGGCATCGTGTCGCTCGGTGGACCCGCCGGCACTGGCAAGAGCGTGCTGGCCCTCGCCGCTGGGCTCGAATCCGTCCTCGAACAGCAGTCGCACAAGCGTGTCATCGTGTTCCGGCCCCTGTTCGCAGTGGGCGGGCAGGATCTCGGTTTCCTCCCTGGTTCAGAGTTCGAGAAGATGAGTCCCTGGACCGCCGCTGTGCTCGACGGCCTGGAATCCATCACCGGACCCGAGGTCATCGACGAGGTCATTCACCGCGGACTCCTCGAGGTGCTCCCCCTCACCCATATCCGAGGCCGCAGCCTCAACGACAGTTTCGTCATCATCGATGAAGCCCAGAACCTCGAACGACCGGTTCTGCTCACCGCACTCAGTCGGCTCGGCGAGGGCAGCCGGGTTGTGCTCACGCACGATGTCGCCCAGCGCGACAACCTTCGGGTGGGCCGTCACGATGGGATCGTGTCGGTGATCGAAGCACTTCGCGGACACCCGATCTTCGGCCATGTCACGCTCACCCGCTCAGAGCGCAGTGAGATCGCCGCTGTGGTCACCGAACTGCTCGACGGTCCACTGCTGGGCTGAAGTCGACCCCGAAACTGGACCGACCCTGCACTGTCACATGGGCCTGCGTAGCGTGTTCTTGTGAAAGCAACCGAACCCAACCGATTCAGCGGCCTCATCCCCACCGGGTTCTTCGCCACCGGCGACACCCTTCCGCTGCTCCCGTTCGCGGTCATCGACGTCGAGACCACCGGCCTGCGCCCCCGCCATGACCGCGTCATCGAGGTCGCCGTTGTGCGCTGCGATCCCACTGGGTCCCCCATCTCGGAATGGTCCACCCTCGTCGACCCGGGTCGCGATCCAGGTCCCACTCGGGTCCACGGCATTTCAGCTTCGGACCTCATCGGCGCTCCCACATTCGTCAACGCCCTTCCCGAGCTGATCACACAACTCGAAGGTGCCGTGGTGGTCGCCCACAATCTCTCCTTCGATGCAGCGTTCTTCTCCCACGAATTCCAGCGAGCAGGGAGCGCACCTCTCGACTGCTACGGCCTGTGCACCCTCGAACTTGCCCGAGTCGTCCTGGAAGGGCAGTCCGGATTCTCACTCGGGGCCTGCGCCGCAGCACTGGGGATCGAGCACCCCGATGCCCACCGTGCCCTCGCCGATACCCGGGTCACCGCGCTCCTGCTGCAAGAGCTCATCGGACTCATCACCACCGATGAATCGTCAACTCCCCCCCTACGGCTGACCGAATCCTGACCATCGGGCCGATCAGGCCCTGTTCCCCTCCCACCGCCATCGGCTCGACCGATATCTCACACTCAGCCGCGACCACGCCCCATCGCCGCTGCCTCGCGACACCGTCTTCGACGCTGCCGCCGTCACCCTCCGACGAACGAGGCATCCATGTCCACACAACCGTCCGCTCCAACGACCCACACCACGCACAGTTCCCTACGCGGCAGGAGCTCCGAAAGTGACGTCCTGTCCTGCGAACTACTGCACCAGGTCTCCTCACAACTGCGCCGATTCCACCGGATCCTCGATCCCTCAGGCACCGGGCCGACCACCTGCGAGCCCACTACTCCCGCACTCGTCATCGTTCACGACGAAGCCAGTTGTCCTCAAACCGCATCGCTGATCGAGTGCCGGGCGCTCACCGATCCCGACCCGATTGCGTCACTCATCGGTCTTCGTGCCGAACCCTCATGGGTGATCGTCGGCATCGTCGCCGGTGCCCTGGCCCGATCCGAGCAACCCACATCCGACGAGTCATCATGCGGTCTCGTCCATCTGCTGCATCGCAGTGGGGTCTCGATCACAACCATCGAACGCCATGAGGCCGAATCGATCCGTCTCGGACCCGATCCAACCATCCGCGACGGGCGCGTCCCCGATGTCTGTCGACGCATCTTCGATCTGGCCACGGCCCCGGCTCCTGCGGACATGACCAGATTCGTTCTCGACGCATGGCTGAGCCTCGTCCTGCGCTCGGCGCTCATGCGGCCCGGACTCCGCTGGCCCGAGATCGAGCAACTCAGCCTCGTGCATCACCTCGTTGGGATACCGGCACCCGCGTCACCGAGCACGCCTGCGGGCCTCGCCGGCCTCACCCGTTCTGCTGCCGCTTCGCTCGACTGGCACCGTTATCGAGCAGCGTGTGTGGCCCTCGGCGGCTGCCCGGTGAGCGACCTCACACCCCATGCCATCGAGTGGATGGACACGGGCATGTTCGCCCGATGGAGTTCCGCTTCTCTACCGGGTACCGACGAACTCCTTGATCTTCTCGAACCCGTGCTCGACCCCACAGCCTTCGATCGGCTCTGGGCCACCATCTCGCTCTGCCACCCAGACCGCACCCCCGAGCCCCAACCGGACCGGTAGCGTTCTCGTGTGCCCGAGCCGACCCCAACGCCCGACACAACGGTCTCGCGTCGTCGGTTCCTCGTGCTCGGAGGTACCGGCATCGCCGCTGCCACTGCGCTCGCAGCCGGATGCGGCGGCGGGAGTGGTTCATCAGCGGTGAAGGTAAACGAACCGCTCCGCATCGATCCGCCCCGACTCGCAGGTTCCGCCGACCCTCCCCCCGACTCCACCGTGTTCGACACCGTGATCCAGGGCGGGCGCGTCATCGACCCCGACAGCGGATACGACGCCATCGCCGACGTCGGCCTTCTCGGCGATCGCATCGCCCTCATCAGCACCACCGCACTCACGGGCAAGACCATCATCGATGCCAACGGACTGGTGGTCGGGCCCGGCTTCATCGATGTGTTGTCCTACGAACCGAACTCCTATGGCGTCTGGTACAAACTCGGCGACGGCGTCACCACCAATCTCGGAATGCATGGCATCAAGAACCCAGTCAATGCGAATGGCTTCTTCTCGACCTACACCGGCTCGGCCACACCACCGATCCACTTCGGAGGAGCATTCTCCGACCAGTGGTATCGCGACTCCATCGGGGTGCGCTCAACGGCCAGCGCGGCCCAACGGTCGAAACTTGAAGAGAGTCTCGACCAGAGCTTCGACGCCGGCTGGATCGGCGTCGCTGTCGATCCCGAATACGCCACGAGCATCGACACCACCGAATGGCTCGGGCTGGCACGGGTGGCTCAACGCAACGGGATGCCCCTGTTCACCCATATCCGCTACTCGTCGCCCGGGCCGGCCGGGAAGTCCTCACTCGACGCACTCGATGAAGCGCTCCGAGTCGCCCGCGAGACCGGTGTCGCACTTCATGTCGACCACATCCCCTCGATGGCCACCCATGTCATGCCCGAGGCCATCTCGCGCATTGAAGCCGCCCGCACCGAAGGGCTCGACGTCACCGGATGCTTCTACCCCTACACCTTCTGGGGCACCTATCTGGGTTCAGCACGTTTCGCCGGGGACTGGCAATCCCGGTTCCGCATCACGTACAACGACCTTCAATTGGCTGGGTCCACCGAGCGACTCACCGAGGCCAGCTTCAAGAAGTACCAAGCCCAGAACAAGCTCGTGGTGGCCTATGCCATTCCGCAGGAAGACGTGCTCGCTGCTGCCAGGGCCCCCTGGACCCTTCTCGGGTCCGACGCCATTCCCGAGTCCTCGAACAACAACCATCCTCGGGGCGCCGGCTGCTTCTCCCGGCTGCTTGGCCCCTACGTGCGTGATCTGCAGGCGCTCTCGCTCACCGAGGCACTGGCCAAGTGCACCGTGCTACCCGCCAAGCGCCTCGAGGCCCGGGTTCCGATGCTCAGCCGCAAGGGTCGGATGCAGATGGGAGCCGATGCCGACATCACGGTGTTCGATCCGATGACAATCGCCGATCGCTCGACTGTCGATCGACCAGCGGTGTTCTCCGAGGGCATCGAGCATGTGTTCGTCATGGGCAAGCACGCGCTCACCCCACAAGGCGTGCAACGCAACGTGCTCGCCGGACAACCCATCAAGGGTCAACCCGCCTGAACAGTCGACGAGATCAGTCGCCGTACCGCGGCACGCCGTGTCCGCTGTCAGTAGCCTCCGCGGCGTGACCTCTTCAGATTCTTTCGCTCCACTCGACGCCACCGCCCAAGCTGCGCTTGTCCGCAGCGGCCAGGCCTCTCCCCTGGAATTGGTCGACGCCGCCATCAGCCGCATCGAGGCGCTGAACCCGCAGCTCAATGCCGTCATTCACGAACGGTTCGAACAGGCCCGGGCCGAAGCAGCAGGAACACTTCCCGACGGACCGTTCCGCGGTGTGCCGTTCGTGCTCAAGGACCTCCATGCATTCAGCGCCGGCGACCCCCATAACGCCGGCGCAGCGTTTCTGAAAGATGCCGGATGGACAGCACCGGGCGACGATCATCTTGTCGCCAGACTTCGCTCCGCCGGTGTTGTCTTCGTGGGCCGAACCAACACGCCGGAGTTCGGCACCACAATCACCACTGAGCCCACCGCTCATGGTGCATCGCATAACCCCTGGAACCTCGAGCATTCGACCGGCGGCTCATCCGGCGGTTCCGCAGCGGCCGTCGCCTCACGCATGGTGCCCGCCGCGCATGCCAGCGATGGCGGAGGTTCCATCCGGATACCGGCCAGCGAATGTGGACTGGTGGGACTCAAGCCCACACGGGCGCGGGTACCGCTCGGTCCCGAAATCGGCGATTCCTGGGGCGGCGCCACGGTGCACGGTGTCGTCACCCGCACGGTGCGCGACACCGCCGCACTTCTCGATGTGCTCAGCGGCCCAGTGGCCGGCGATCCCTACCCAGCACCGCCACTCACCGGCCCGCTTCTGGCCGAGGTGGGGCGCGATCCGGGACGACTCCGTATCGGCGTGCTCGATCACCCGTTACTGCCCGGGGTCATCGCCGACCCGGACACCGCTGCGGCCGCACGACATGTCGCCGACCTGCTCTCACAACTCGGCCACATGGTCTCTGATGACCATCCTGCGGCCATGACCGAGAGCGCCTTCAGCGCCACCTTTTCCACGGTGGTGGCAGCCTCCGTGGCGCTCGACCTCGCTGTCTGGGGCGAACAACTCGGTCGCGAGATCGGCCCCGACGACATCGAGGAGCGCAACTGGATGTTCGCCTCGATCGGTCGGGCCATCTCCGCTCCCGACTACTTGCGCGCCATCCACTGGCAGCAGTCCTGGACCCGACGCATGGTCGACTGGTGGCGCAACACCCCCGAGGATGACGGCTTCGACATCCTCGTCACCCCGGTGCTCAACGGCCCGCCCCCGAAACTGGGCTGGCTGAGCGATCCGGTTGAGGGCCTGCAGCGGGTCACCGACATGATGCAGTTCACCGCCCAGTTCAACGTGACCGGCCAACCGGCCATCTCGCTGCCACTGTGGTGGACCCAATCAGGCCTGCCTGTGGGTGTGCAGCTTGTGGCCCCCTTCGGGCGCGAGGATCTGCTGATACGCCTCGCCTCCGAACTCGAGGCTGCGAGCCCGTGGGCCAACCATCTTCCTGCCGTGCACGCTTGAGCTGGGGCAGCACTGCCGAAGCACACACAACAGCTAGACCACCAAGAACGCGAAGCGACCCGGCGCCGAAGCGCCGGGTCGCATTTCTTCCATGGGGTTGGAGAACTAGATCGCGGTTGAGAGATCCTCTTCAACACCGGTGGCATCACCGGGGCTGAGGAAGCGCCACACGAGACCGGCAATGGCAGCGCCCACGATCGGGGCGAGCCAGAACAGCCAGAGCTGCGGGATGTAGTCGCCACCAGCGAACAGCGCCTGGCTCGTGGACCGGGCCGGGTTCACCGAGGTGTTGGTGACCGGAATGCTGATGAGGTGGATGAGTACCAGCGCGAAGCCAATGGCCATGGGTGCGGCAGCACCGACTGCCTTCTTGGCCGTGGTGCCGAGGATGACGAACAGGAAACCTGCTGTCATGACCACCTCGGTGATGAGCGCTGCACCCATCGAGAACCCACCGGGCGAGAGCTTGCCGTACCCATTGGCTGCAAATGCACCGGCCTGGGTGTTGTCGATCGTGTAGCCACCCTCCTGGCCCTTGGCGATCACGAGGATCACCGCGGCGGCGAGAATGCCGCCGATGACCTGCACCACAACGTAGGGAACCACGTCCTTGGAGGGGAATCGCTTGCCGACCCAGAGACCCACGGTGACCGCAGGATTGAAGTGTCCGCCGGAGATATGGCCAACGGCATAGGCCATGGTGAGCACGGTGAGGCCGAAGGCCAACGAGACTCCGAGGAGTCCGATGCCGATGAAGGGCTTGCCGGCGTCGAAGCCGAAGACTGCGGCCAGCACTGCCGAACCGCAACCGCCGAGCACCAACCAGAAGGTGCCCACCGCCTCGACGATGAGTTTCTTGCTGAGGTCCATCGATGATTCTCCGTTCGTGATGTGTGTTCGAAATACGGGTGTTCGAAACATGGGTGTTCGAAATTTGGATGTTCAGTCGTCCGATGCAGAATCTGACTGCCATATGACGGACGTCACCATCGTAAGGTGCCAACGAGACCGCATAGTGGATGCCGTTCATCGCGGGTGGCGGAGCGCCCCTGCGTTCATGGCAACCTGAGGGGGTGACACTCGAACTCCCCCCCGCCACGGACCTACGCACCCTGCTCACCCTCGATGCCATGAGCCCCGATGTGTTCCTCGCCCCCAGTGGATTCACCGGCTGGGGTCGGCTCTATGGCGGTCAGGTCATCGCCCAGGCCCTGATGGCCGCAGCCCGCACCGTGGACCCGGCCCAGCATCCGCATTCCCTGCACGCGTACTACGTGCGCCAGGGAGAAGAACCGGCGCCAGTGGTCTACGAGGTACAGCGCATCCGAGATGGTCGATCGTTCTCGACCCGCCAGGTCGTCGCGTCCCAGGCAAATGGCGCCATCCTCAACCTCATCGCCAGCTTCCATGCGCCGGAACCATCCGAGGAGCGGGACTCGAGCACCCTGCCTGCCGATGCCCCCCAGCCCGAGCAACTCGCCGACGACGAGGGCCCATTGTTCTTCCAGAGCCGCGCTGTGCGCGATGAGTTCGACATGGCCACGCTGGCGTGGATGCGCACGCTCCGGAACTCCGGCGACGATTTCGGCGACGACCCGATTTTCAACGCATGCGCGCTCGCGTATCTCTCTGACGAACACCTTCTGGGCGCCGCGCTCACCGGTCACAGCCTCCTCGGCGATTGGGACAAGTTGATGACTGCAAGTCTCGATCACGCGCTGTGGTTCCACCGACCGGTACGGGTGAGCGAATGGCACTGCTTCGTGCTCGAGGGCCAGGGCATGGCCGACGCCCGCGGCCTCTCGATCGCCAAGATCTTCGACCGCTCAGGGCTGCATGTCGCCACCGCCACACAGGAGGCGTTGGTGCGCCTCCGCCGATGATTCACCTGCTGTCCACCGAAATGCGACCTCAGTCGCCACAATGATGTGAGAAGGTCGGGGGGCAGGCGTTGGTCACCCGAGGTTCGTGAACACCCTGTTCACCCACTCCCAGACCAGTCACCACGATCCCTGACTCTCGATGTCCCGACACACGAATGCCTGACACATCAATGACTGACACACACCGTTCCACCGATCCACGTAGCGCCGATCACCCCGATGCGGTGCCGGCACCGGCCACCGGACTGGGTACCGAGCGACCCGAATCGCTGCCACCCACCGGCGGTCCGGTCGAACTCGAGCGAACCTTCGCGTTCATTGACATCTGCGGTTTCACGGCTCTTACCGAACGCCATGGTCCCCGACGGGCCATTCGGGCGCTTGAGGTGTTCCGATCGGCGGTCAAGGAAGTCGCCGGACGTCGGGGCGCCCGGGTGGCGAAATGGCTCGGTGATGGCGTGCTCCTGGTCGGCGTCGAACCGGGTCCGATCGTGGCCACCGTGGCCGAACTCACCGGCCGCTTCGAGTCCTTCGCCATCGACCTGCGCGCCGGCGTGGCCAGTGGTGTGGCCCTGCTGTTCGACGGGGACGACTACATCGGACGACCCGTCAATCTTGCCGCTCGCCTCTGCGATGAAGCCGGACCGGGCGAACTTCTCGCGCACCCGTCCTCGCTCGATGGCGTGCCGGAATGGGTCGATATCGGTGCTCCCAGGATGGTCGGCATTCGCGGTGTTGGCGATATCGAGGGAGTCTGCGCGCTCCGAGTGGCACCCGATGTGCAGTTCCCCCCCGAACCCAATCGGGAAACTGAACTCTGAGCTCCTGAGCTTCAAATCGACGCTGGGGCATTTCTGCCCTCTGCCGACGCACCGCAAATCAGTGACTTCGGCTAAATCCGACCCAACTGTGACGAGAGCAAACATCGTTGGCTCAAGGTCTCCGTAGTTTCCCGTCATGGGTTCGCCAACGCGAAGTGCTGCTTCCGTCTGCCTGCTGGTTGCGGCCACGACCGTGCTGGGACTGATCTCCCTGCAACCGGCTCACGCGCGACACGCGTTCATTGCATCTAGGCCGGGACCGGCCCCCATGATCGCCCCGGAGAACACCGGCGCGACCACAGTTCGGCTCCCCGAGGTCGATGAGCAGGTAGGAGTCCAAGTTCGAGACCAGGGTCGCACCAGAGTCATCGTGCGCCTCAGTACTCCTGTCACCGGTGACGACTTCTCCCGATCCGAACAGAGTGCCGCTGCAGCAGGGAATTTGCTGCGTACCCTGCCATCCGGCAGCTACGAACAGATCACGAATCCGGAGACCGTGCCAGTCATCATCCTCGCCGTGGATTCCTCGGCGGTTGATGCACTGTCGAAATCATCACTGGTCGCGTCCGTCGAATCCGACGTCGTCGTGCGACCCTCGTCGCTCAACTCGACAACGGTGCTCGGTGTGCAGCGAGCTGTCGCCAGTGGTTGGGACGGGACGGGCCAGACCATCGCTGTCGTCGATTCCGGGGTGCAGAGCTCACATGCGCTGCTCATGCGCGGGGCCACACCCAAGACCATTGCCGAGGCCTGCTTCTCATCCAACACCACAACAATTCGATCGAGCTGTATCGGAGGGACACCCATGGCGGTCAACGCGGTCCCCTCCCGCGGTTCCGCTCAGCCCTGTGATCTCGCCGTCTCGGTCGCTTGCGGCCACGGAACCGCCGTCGCTGGAGTGGCAGTGGGCGGGGACGGCACGGGCACTGTCTCGGGAGTTGCTCCCGCCGCATCGCTGATCTCAGTCAAGATCTTCGGCCACGACGTGGCCGACCCATCAGCAATCGGTGCATCACTCTCTGATGTCAACACCGCGTTGCAATGGCTCTACAACCGTCGGGCCGACTTCCCCGGACTCGTTGCCGTGAATCTGAGCCTCGGCGGGGGCAAGATGACCACAGACTGTGGCAGTGGGTCGACGCAGGCGTACATCCACCAATTGCTGCTCGTGGGAATCGCCACCGTTGTCGCCGCCGGCAACGATGGCTTCAACGATGCCGTCTCAGTGCCCGCATGTGCACCGGATGCGATCGCTGTTGGATCAATCGATGACACGACAGCCGCTCGGTCCCCGTGGTCGAACGTCAGCCCGAAGGTCGCCCTTTATGCGCCGGGCACCTCGATCGCCAGCGCGAATGCGGCGACCGGTGCCCGCAGCAACTTCTCCGGCACTTCGCTGGCTGCGCCAGCCGTGACCGGAGCATGGGCCGTCGTTCACCAACGGTTCCCGGACATGACAGGGGCCGACATCCTCGACCAACTGCGCAGCAGGGGCACCACCATCACCACCGATACCGCGAGCCCCGTCGCCCGCTACCAGATCCCCCTTATTCGGGTCGACCTCGCGATGCGCTCGCCCGTCGGATCCGAGTCCCAACCACCCGATGTACTCACCGCCGTGACGCCCGCCCGACTCATGGACACCCGGGCGGAACCAACCATTGATTCGCTCTACACGAATACAGGTCCACTCACGGGTGGCGAAACCCGCCGGCTGCGGGTCACGGGACGCGGATACATACCCGCGAACGATGCCGCGTCGGTATCGGTCAACGTGACCGTCGCCGACCCCACTACCGCTGGATTCGTCACGGTGTTCGGCGGGGGTGCCAGCCGCCCAACAGCATCGAATCTGAACTTCACCCCCGGTGAGGTCACTGCGAATCTGGTGATGGTGCCCGTCGGAGCGGATGGCACGATCTCGATCTATAACTTCACCGGCTTGAGCCACGTCATCGTCGACGTTCTCGGTTGGTTCCCGAGTGCAGGGGCTTTCCGACCGATCAATCCAGCACGCGTCATGGACACCCGCGATGCCCCCACCGTCGATGGTCGTAGCCGAAACACTGGTCCGTTCGGACCAGGCGAGAGTCGCAGCCTCGTCATCGCAGGGCGTGGCGGCGTCCCGGCCTCTGGGGTCGCCGCCGTTGCGTTGAACGTGACTGCGGTGAACTCCACCGCAGCGGGCTACCTAACCGTGTATCCCTCTGGAAGTACGCGGCCCACAGCCTCCAACCTGAATTTCGGGGTCGCCGAAGTGGTTCCGAACATGGTGATCAGCCCGCTGGACTCGCTGGGTCGCGCACAACTGTTCAACTTCGATGGACGCACCGACATCGTGGTCGATGTGCTCGGTTGGTTCCCGCGCACACCGTCCTTCACCGCGCTGGTGGCCGCGCGCCTGCTCGACACCCGCGGCGGTCCAACGATCGACGGCATCTGGAGCGGCGGCGGTCCGATCCTCGGCGGAACCCACCTCGACCTCAAGGTCACCGGCCGCGCCGGCGTACCCAGCACTGGTGTGGCAGCAGTCGTGCTGAACCTCACGGTCACCGAACCAACCGCCAATGGCTTCCTCACCGTCTATCCGGCCGGAATCCTGAGGCCCCGGACGTCAAGTATCAATTTTACATCAGGCCAGACCCTCGCCAACCTGGTGATCGCTCTCGTGGGAGTCGACGGTCGGATCTCGCTCTACAACCTGCAGGGCGCAACGCCAACGATCGTGGATGTCGTCGGCTGGTTCGGCTGACACGCATCACTCGATTCGTCGAATCCGCGGGCAATCCACCCGCAAATATTACGAAAAATTGGCAATTGCTTACAGAGCCCCTGACCCACAAACGGGGTATCTTTGGCCATGCGTCCAATGCCTCCACGTCAGTTGATGGCCGTCACGATCTTTGTTTCCCTCTTCTTCGGAGTTGTGGCGCTGCCCACGATTCAGGTGCAGGGAGGAGCTTCCGCCATTCGATCGGCCGACCTGACGGCAATCAG
Source organism: Actinomycetota bacterium (assembly GCA_009705225.1). Classification (GTDB taxonomy): domain Bacteria; phylum Actinomycetota; class Acidimicrobiia; order Acidimicrobiales; family Acidimicrobilacustridaceae; genus Acidimicrobilacustris. The sequence goes on from WLCQ01000020.1 coordinate 27,508, forward strand.
TGCCAGTGAACCTGATCAAGCCGCCACGGGTTCATCACGTCCCAACACCCCCCTGTTCGACCCCACCTTGGACGAACAGCTTTCCGAGTCGACGATGACCCCAGTGATCGTGCGACTCGACACTGATTTCACCGGCAGCGACGCCGACCGTTCGGCCGCAGCATCTGCTGCCGTGGCCGAACTGCTCGCCACACTCCCGCCGGGCAGCTATCGCGGTGTCGCCGACAGTGGAGTGCTCCCCGTGACCACATTCGAGGCATCACGCGCCGCCGTTGAGGTCCTGCGCTCCTCACCGCTGGTTCGAGCTGTGGGTGCCGATGATCCCATGGCGGTAGCCAGTGAGCACGCCCAGTTCCGTGACGGAGCGGCAACCAGTAACGCCAACGGCTTCAAGGGTGACGGCACCACCGTGGCCGTCATTGACTCCGGGATTCAGTCCGATCATCCATACC
>WLCQ01000200.1 GCA_009705225.1 Actinomycetota bacterium
CCCCCGCAAGCTGCTCGGTCGGGTCCGTCGCGACATGCGAAAAGTGAGCCGCCGCATCGGCGTCTGAGCGACGATCTTTGCGATGCGCAACAGCGCCCCGTCGCATCGACGGGGCGCTGTTCTTCTCTCACCCCCGAACACGGCCCGGTCGGGGTCTCCCTGATCCGGTCAGGCCATCACGCCGATGTAGCTGGGCATCGTGAAGTTGGGAAAGACAGTGCCGAGGTTCACTGGGCGCAGACGCTTGGCGACGACCTCGCCGAGCACAGTGCGGTAGTCGTTCGCCACGATCACATCGCCGTCGATCGTGTTGGTGAGACCGGGCCAGATTCCCTTCACCCCACTGCTGACGCCTCCTCCCAGCACCATCATGGTGGTGGCATGTCCGTGGTCGCTGCCGCCTGAACTGTTCTCGGCGATACGGCGACCGAACTCGCTCATGGTGACCAGCGTGACCCGAGAAGCATTGGTGCCCAAGTAGGCGAAGAATGCTCCGATGGCGGCGTCCATCTGGGCGAACAGGGTGTACTGGCCGCCCTTGGGGTTGGTCGCGCTGCCCATGGCGGCGTGGAAGTCGAAATTGGCCAGATCTGCGGTCGCGATCTCTACCGGGAATCCGCTGTTGATCAATTTCGCGATCTGGAACAGTGAGGCACCGAGGCCGGTCGAGAGGTTCTTCGGTGGCACTGCGGTCGCAAGAGTGGAGCCGACGGTGTTGATCGCATTGATGGCGGAGAGTGCCTGGGCCTTGAGCAGTGGGTTGCTCACGCTCCGATAGACCTTGTTGAGCGTTCTGGTGACCGATGCCGCATCGCCGGCGAAATTCCCGCCGACCTGCAGGCTGAGCGAGGAGAGACTCGCCGTGCTCGGGGAGAAGGACCCTGTCAGCGAATCAGGAACAACCGCGCCGGACCCGAATGAGCGCAGCGGGGACTCCACGGTGCCAGCGGTAGCGCTGAGATACCTGGCCAACCATCCCGAGGAGAATGAGGTGGTCGAACCGGTGGCGATCTCGGTCAACGCCTGGGCGTTGAAATGTGAACGATCGACGAACGATGCGCCGACGGCGGGCACGAATGCAGCTCTTCCAGCGGTGTGCATGGCCTTGATCTGCGTGAGGGCAGGATGGAGGGCCCAATCGCTGTTGATCGCCAGTCCGCTCGCTGCCGGAACCGCAATGTTGGGTCGCTTCGCGTAGTACTCGCTGTCCGAAATCGGAGCGAGGGCCGAGAGCCCGTCGAAGCCGCCCCGGAGGTACAACACGACAAGGATGTTGTTCGTGGGCTTGGCAACCCTGGCCGCACGCACGGGCGAAGCGGCACTCTGAGTGAACGGGAGCGATGCTGCGCTGGCGCTTCCCACAAGCAGAGACGGGCTGAGATAGGCCGTCGCTGCGAGCGATCCGGCGGCCACGCCGGCTCCGGCGATGAATCGACGGCGGTTGACGGTGCCACTGAGCACGGTGGCCTCCGCGGCATCGGCGGATGTACTGAGATCTTTATTCGCCATCGGGATCACCTGATCTGGTTCTGGGGGGACTGGAGGATGTACGCAAGCAGGGGTCGCGCGTCGTACCAGGACTGCCAGCGCATGTCTGGATCGAGGTCAGTGGCCTCGAGGATGTAGTCGTAGACAGCAGGATCGAGCGGTTCGCTCAGAACGGCGGTGGCGATCTTGGTGATCACGGCCCCTACCTTTTTGGGCGCCGGCGAACCCAGCACCTGGTCGATGTCGAACATCGAAAGGGTGAATCCGTCAACTGCGACTTTGCGGGCGAAGTTCCAGCGGTCGATCATTGATCCGGAGCCCACCCACTTGTAGTCGGCATCGGCGTACCCATTGGGGAAGGTCCATCCGAAGAGGGGCTGCCCGAGCGCATTCATCCGACTATTCACGAGGTTCTTGAACGAAGCGATCTGTGTCGCGTCGAAGCTGACGTTGGCAGCTCGCAAGGTGCCAGCGATGAACTCGAAGGGTCGACGGGCCTTCAATCCGGCCGAGGCCTTGAACTCGTTGGACTTGAACAGCTCCTGCAGTGTGGGAACGATCTGCGTGTCGTTGGCGAGGAATGCGTCAGCGACTTTCGTAACGATCGCGTCGCTCGGCGACACGTAGTCGCCGATGAAGCGCACGCAGAGCTTGAAGGCGATCCTGCGGGCGGTGCTCGGTTGACGGGAGAGGTGATTGAGGAATGACTCACCCGCTTCCACGCCAGTGAGACCGTTGCGAGACCAGCCGACGATCGGAGCTCCGTCCGCAGCTGGGCCGAGGTCGTGCTTGCTGGCATCGAACGTGAACTCACCGGTTTTGGCGATGGTCCATCCGGACAGCAAATGCGCGACCTTGAATACGTCAGCTTCCGTGTAACCATTGGCGATGCCGACGGTGTGAAGTTCCATGAGCTCGCGGGCGTGGTTCTCGTTGGGTACGAAGTTGCCATCGGCACGGGACTGGGCGTTGTTCAAGAATGTGAGCATCGCCGGCGACTTGGTGGCCGCGATGAGCATGTCGGAGAACTTCGAGAGTGCGTTGACCCGGATGACGGTGAGATCGTCGGTCGGTTTGAACGGACGGACCGTACCGTTGGTGGCGTCCATATTGAAGTGATTGGTCCAGAAGTCGACCATGAGCTCGAGGAGTTGCCGCTTGCTCCAGACTGCCCGGGCCATAGTTGCGGCGGCGAGGTTGGATGTCGCCTCGCCGCGGTAGGGGCTCAGCTTGAGCTGGGCCGCAGACAGGTCGAGACCCGGGAAGCAGGCAAGGATCGGGTCCATCGCCGAATCGTCGATCGAGGACGGGCTGAGTTGCTCGTTGATCCAGGTCGGTATGCCCTTCGAGGTGATCTCGGCCACGAGTGCCGGAGTGGCGCCGAAGGTCAGCCGGCGGGCCACATGAAGTGCTGCAGCATCGCCTGTTGGGATGACCGCGTGGCCCCTACCGCGACCGGTGTACGGGTCATCATCCTCGTTGTACCGATTGCCGTTGAGGCCATTGTTGGCATTGCTACCGCCGGCACCGAACTTCTTCAAGAAATTTTCGAGTTGGCTGCGGAAGTCATCGAATTTCAGCAGAGGTGGTTGTCCGGACATTGATCACCTTTCGTCCTGCGCTTCTGCGCTGTGCGGAACGTAGGTGGGTCCCCCTTGTCAGTGAAGCGACTTGGGGAGTTCTTTACCCTTTATTGGGGTGTGATTGCCCGACCGAATGTGAAATAAACCCAAGGCTTGGGTCCACGCACGTAGGTGCTCTCGAAGGACTCGATCCGAAAGCCGGCGTTGCGCACGATCTCCACGGGATCGCGGGTGAGGTGACAGCCGTCGGCGAGGCGCTTCTGCAGTGGTTCGAGTCGGTGTTGCCAACGCCTGATGTTCTCGTCGGGAGCAGTGCCGTGCTCGAGGAAGTGGAACGGCGCACCCGGGCGCAGCACCCTACGGAGCTCGAGCATGGCGGCGTCGACATCGGGGATGGTGCACATCGTGAACGTGCAGAGTGCAGCGTCACACGACCCGTCGGCGAGCGGGAGCGATTCGCCGCGTAGCCCCGAGAACTCGATGGGGATCCTTGATCCAGCCACCCGCTCGGCACTGAGGGAGGTACCGACCTTCGAGGGTTCGATGGCGTGGACGAGCGTGACTTCCGGCGGGTAACTCGAGATATTCAGTCCGGATCCGAAGCCCAGTTCTATGACGACTC
>WLCQ01000201.1 GCA_009705225.1 Actinomycetota bacterium
CCACTGATCCAGATCGGCACCCCACCGGCCTGACGCGGTTTGGGCATCTGGTGGATGTTGCTGAACTCGAGTTCCGGTGACGAGTAGTTGGCGACGGGCGAACGCCAGAGGGTCTGACACACCTCGATCGTGTGATCGAGCAGTCGACCGCGATCATCGAAGTCGAGCCCGGCGGCGTCGTACTCCTCCTTCTGCCAACCCACACCGACACCCAGTTCGAGACGGCCATTGGTGAGCACGTCGATGGTGGCCGCAGTCTTGGCCAGCACCACCGGTCGACGAAGCGCGGCGATGAGAATGGCGGTACCCAGACGCACGTTCGTGGTGAGTGCGCCGACGGCAGTGAGGAAGGTGAGTGGCTCGAGCCATTGGCCGTCAGGGTCGGTGGGTTGCTTGCCGCCGACGGAGCCACCCTTCTTGGGATCCCCATAGGCCTCGAGGTTCTCGCCATAGGCAACATGGTCGGACACCACGATGCGATCGATGCCGGCAATATCGGCGGCTCGGGCCTGATCAAGCAGGAACTGCCAACTACCGGGGTCGTCCTGCATGAAGGTCCGCAGTTGGATCGAGATCTGGGGTGTCGTCATGCAGTCACTCTGCCATGTTCGAACCACAGGAGCGGTTCTCCGAGTGAACCGGACCCTGATCACTCCTGCGATGGTGTTGGTCAACTAGAAACTCCCGATGACTCCGCTCTGGGCCGACCTCGCCGGCATCATCGCCGCGGTGCTGAGCACCTCGAGCGGCCTCACCCAATTAGGCCGACTGCTTCGGGCCCGCACCGCGCTTGGCATTGCCACTGGCACCTGGATCCTCACCACGATGTCCACTGTCACTTGGTTCGGCTACGCCATCAGCCTCCACTCTCCCGTCCAGGAATTCGCCAACGGCTCGTGGATGTTCTTCGTGCTCGTGCTCACCTCGATGATGCTGCGCTCTCGTGGCCAGGTGGCACAGGTGGTCGGCGTCGTCGCAGTGTTCGCTTCGCTTGCGCTGTTCACCGCCCTCGGATCGATCTCGACAGCGATTCCCGGGACCTGCGGAATCATCGCATCGCTCCTGATGAGCCTTCCGCAGATCCGGTATGCGGTCCGTCACGGCCGGGGCCCCGGAGTCTCGGTACTCGGCTGGGCACTGGGCGCGCTCGCGGCCGCGATGTGGTTCGTCTACGGGGTCGGAACGCGGCAGATCCCGGTGTTCATCAACACCGGGATCCAGACTGTCCTGCTCGTTGCTGTCGTCATCGCCCTCATCGCCAACCCGACGCACACCACATCGGAACGGGAGTACGACCCAGCGCAATGAGTTGCTCAGGCAGCAGCGAGACGTGATGGGCGCATGCCCAGACTCACACCAAGACTCACGGCCTCGATGGCGGAGTGAGTTCCCGTCTTGCGGTAGATGCTCTTCACGTGCGTGCGGAACGTGTGCCGCGAGATGTACAGGCTTGCTGCGCCTTCAACGGAACCCTTGCCGTCCACAAGGGACTGGAGCACATCGAGCTCACGGGGTGAGAGAGTCTGGAAATCGTGGTGACCCCGTTCGTCAGTGATCGCTCGGGGGAAAACATCGGTGGTGAATCCGCTCATCGCAGAACCTTTCGTCGTGTGTGTTGCCACTCATGGCCGCCGATCCGAACCGGGGTTCGCGGGTCGGCGTGAGTGGATGCAAACCATCATGAACGGCCCATGTTGCGGCCCGGTAGCAGCCGCAGTGAGCCTCAGTTGCAGTCAGGATTCGCCTGGATTCCCTTGATGCGTGTCCAAGTCATGCATCCGCGTCGGCCGGACACCAGCGCATACGGCGATGCTCACGGCTTCGATCGAGGAATGCGCACCAAGTTTGGTGAGGATGTTCTTCACATGCGTACGGAATGTGTGTTGTGAGATGTAGAGATCCGCCGCAGCGGCTTCATGGGCCTTGCCGTCCACCAACTGCTGCAGGACCTCGTGCTCTCGCGGGGAGAGCTGTGCGATCGACAGCACCGCCGAAGCGTCGACCGGTTCCTCAGGAATCGACATCACACTCAACGTCGTTTCCGGGGGGCCGAACATCGGTATCGCCCCATTTGCATCCCAGATGTCTCCCTGCATACCAACTCTCCTCTGATGAAGGCGGCTCAGGCCGCACGGGTTCCCCAACGTCCATCGCGGATTCGCACGATTGCCCACAGCATCTGCCCAGAGAACGAGATGTAGAACATCGTGCCGATCACCGCCCAGACCCAGCGATGGTCATCGATCAGTGCCCGATGGAAGAGGCCATAAGCGAGAGCAATGACCAGCAGGCCGATCGCGTATGTGACTGGCAGGATGCCCATCAGGACAGGAGCAACGAACAGGCTCATCACGAGTATCACCGGACTCAGGAATCCAGCGACAGTGGTCAGCAAAACCACCGGGAACGCAAGCGGCCGGGATCTCCAGATATGCGAGAGCAGGATCGGGCTCTCGCGCAGCCAAGACTTCTTCCACCGCAGTTGCTGACGGAAGAACTTGGCGTACTCGGTCGGCACATCAGTCAATGCGACCGCGCCGGAGTGGTACTCCGAGCGATACCGGGCGCGGATCAGCATGTTGGTGAGTGCGCGGTCATCACCGTAGGTGCACTGGGCGCCGAGAAATCGCTGATGCTCCCAACGCTCGAGCAACGGTTCGACCGCGCTGCGGCGATACGCCGAGAAACAACCTGAGCAGCACGACACCGCACCCAGAACCGATTCGGCCGCCTTCAGGAGTTGGAACGACAGCAGATAGCGACTGGCCTGCATACGGGTGAGTGCGTTGACATCGTCGTTACGAGCATGGGTCAGCCCCGCGACTGCGCCGACCGCATCCCGCAAGAACGGCTGAACAATGGCCCGGATACCCCCGGGGGTCGGTTCCGAATCCGAATCGATGAACACCAGAATCTGGGAGTCGGTCTGGCGGACGCCCTCAGCCATTGCCGCCCGCTTGCCCTGATTGGTGCCGAGGCTCACCACCCGAACCCGATCGCCGTATCGATTCACCGCGTGCTGCAGGTAGCTCCAGGTGTCGTCAGTCGACCCGTCGTCCACGCAGACGATCTGCATCTTTTCGGGCGGATAGTCCTGTGCAATGCAGGCATCGATAGTTCTCAGAACGGCAGCACCCTCGTTGAACGACGGGACGACGATCGCAATTGTCGGCTCGTACCCGACGTCCTTCGGTGCGCGATAGAACGCCGCGAAGACGAACCGGGAAACCACGAAGAGACCGACAGTCACGGTGTAGACGAACGCGACTCCACCGACCCGACCGAGATCCAACAAACGGAATGCGGTGTACGACAGGATGCCGATCAGGATCACAACAACCCCGACAGCGGCAACGACCTGACCCCAACCTCGCGGACGGATCTCCGGTTCGATGGTTGTCACGTCACTGGTCACGGTCATAGGGGAATCACCGTGGGCGAACGATCGAGGCGATAGGTGGTGTCGAGCACGAGGGGCGCCGCATCGAGCCACGAGTAGTCCATCCCGGGATGAAGCGTCGTGACGATCGCCAGATCGATGTCTTCACCCCGCGGTGCGTCACCGTTCGAAATCGGAACACCGCCGGAGTCGGCGACATCGCGCGCAACCACCGGGTCATAGGCAGTGACGACAGCGCCGCGTCG
>WLCQ01000202.1 GCA_009705225.1 Actinomycetota bacterium
CGAACTGCTCTTGGGGTTCGCGGCACCCATCCGGTAGAGTCATCAATCCACAACTAAAGCCCTGCCCCGTGCGTACGGGGCCCCGACACCCCAGGGGGGTGTGGGTCCACAGGGAGGTCAAAATCCGCTATGCGGGTCTATGAACTCATGATCATCTTCGACGGCGACGCCGAAGAACCAGCCATCAACGCTCATCTCGCGAACGTCAGCAAGCTCGTCGAGGCCGACAACGGCAAGGTCGCAAAGACTGACCGTTGGGGTCGCCGCCGCTTCGCCTACGAGATCAACCACAAGTGGGAAGGCGTCTACGTCGTCCTCGAGATCGTGACCGAAGGTCGCCATCTCAACCAGGTCGAGCGTGTGCTTCATCTCGCGGACGATGTCGTTCGCCACAAGACCATGCGTCTTCCCGAGGCCGAAGCGACCCGTCGCGGGCTTCTGGGCGAGGCGACGCCGGCCTAGGTCGGCGAGCGGCACAAGGAGAATCCAATGGCGAATGGAAACAACGTCACTGTTGTCGGCAACTGCACGCGCGACCCCGAACTGCGGTTCACCGCAGGCGGGCAGGCTGTGGCCTCGTTCGGCCTCGCTGTCAACCGTCGCTGGCAGAATCGTCAGACGAACGAGTGGGAAGAAGCCGTCTCGTTCTTCGACGTCACGTGCTGGGCGCAACTCGCCGAGAACGTGGCCGAGTCAATCACCAAGGGCAGCCGGATCATCGTGTCCGGCCGTCTCGATCAACGCTCCTGGGAGACCCAGGACGGAGACAAACGCTCGAAGATCGAGATCGTCGCAGACGAGATCGGCCCGAGTTTGACCTATGCCACCGCACAGGTGGTCCGCAACGAACGCCGAGAGGGCTTCGACGGAGGTAGTGGTGGCGCTAGCGCCCCCCGTGCCCCGCAGAACAGCGCTCCGGCCGGGTATGACATGGATGAGGAGCCTTTCTGATGGCCAAGGCAGCACCGAAGCGCGGCAAGAACAAGGACAACGCGCGACGCAGTAAGAAGAAGATCAGCGTTCTCGCTCAGGAGAAGGTCGACTACGTCGACTACAAGGACATCAACCTGCTCCGCCGGTTCATGTCCGATCGGGCCAAGATCCGTGCCCGACGCGTGAGCGGCAACGACTCCCAGCAGCAGAAGGAGATCGCACGAGCCATCAAGAACGCTCGTGAGATGGCACTTCTGCCCTACACCAACCGTGTCACCACCCAGCGTGGCGGCGGACGCGATCGCGGCGATCGTGGAGACCGCGGTGATCGCGGTCTGCGTCTTGAGAATGCCGAGATCCGCGAAACCGAAACCGTTGACGCGATCGAGGAAACCTTCACCGAGGTTGAGGCAGTCGAGATCGACATGGTGGAGATCGAGGCTGTTGAGACCGCTGCGGAGGTGACCGAATGAAGCTGCTCATGCGTACCGACGTCGAAGGCGTTGGCAAGAAGGGCGACATCGTCGAGGTCGCCGATGGCTTCGCTCGCAACTACCTGGTGCCGAAGGGCTTCGCCATCGCCGCCACCAAGGGTGTCGCTGCGCAGGCCGCGTCCATGCGCAAGTCCCGTGATCTCCGAGATGCCAGCGATCGTTCGTCGGCCGAGGAGATCGCCAAGGTGCTCGTGCCCGCAGTCATCGCCGTGTCGGCCCGTGCCGGCGCCGACGGCAAGCTGTTCGGTTCCGTCACCGTCACCGAGATCCTCGACGCCGTGCGTGAGCAGACCCGCGTGGAACTCGATCGGAAGCACGTGCATCTCGACGAGCCCATCAAGACTGTCGGCACCCATTCGGTTCCGGCTCGTCTGCATGCTGATGTTCAGTTCCAGATCACCATCGAGGTTTCACCGGCCTGAGCCGATTCCTCGAACATTGCAGTCCACTGAGGGGTCGCCATGGCGGCCCCTCAGTCGCGTATCGGGCGTTCTGTCGCACCTGATCCCTAGCCTGTCCCCAGAGCGACCTGGTTCTCCACAGGTCTTCCACAGGTACATCACAGGGTCATCCACCGAAAATTCGGGGGTTTTCCCGCTATCGATCCCCAGCCCTGATGGGGGAGGCTGTAGGCATCATGAGTTTCCTCGAAGACGACACCCGCAGCTCCAGACCTACGCCCGGTATGCGGGTCCCGCCCCACAATCTCCAGGCCGAGGAGTCACTGCTCGGCGCCATGCTGCTGTCCAAGGATGCCATCTCGGTGGCGTCCGAGAAGCTCGTGTCCGAGAACTTCTACAAGCCGGCTCATGGGCATATCTATGAGGCGATCACCTCGCTCAATGCCGCCGGTGAGCCCGCCGATCCGGTCACCGTCGCCGAAGAACTGCGCAGGGCAGGGTTGCTCGAGGCCATCGGCGGTCCGGCCACCCTCGTCACGTTGCAGGCAGCAACACCGGCTATCTCGAATGCCGCTCGCTACGCCACCATCATCGAGGAACACGCCTTGTTGCGTCGGCTCATCGGCGTGGCCGGCGAGATCGCCGAGCTGAGCTACAGCCTGCCCGACGACATCGGCAAGGCCGTCGATCACGCCGAGTCGCTCATGTTCGAGGTGGGTCAGCGCCGGGTCACCGATTCCATGGCGCCGATCGACGATCTCCTCAATGCCAACCTCGATCGTCTCGAGATGCTGCACGAGCGCGGCGACGCCATCACCGGTATCCCCACCGGCTTCAACGATCTCGACGAACTGTTGTCGGGACTGCAGCCCAATGCCCTCTATGTGGTCGGCGCACGCCCGTCGATGGGTAAGACCGCCCTCGCACTCGGTATCGCCTCCAGCGCGGCCATCGAGAGCAGCCGACCGGTACTGGTGTTCTCACTCGAAATGGGTCAGCTCGAGCTCACCCAGCGCATGTTGTGTTCCGAAGCGCGGGTGGACTCCAAGAAGTTGCGCAATGGCTCGCTCAACGAAACCGATTGGAGCAAGATCGCCCACGCCACAGGACGACTGGCTTCGGCCCCCATCTGGATCGACGACAACCCGAACCTCACCATCATGGAGATCCGCTCGAAGGCCCGGCGCCTCAAGAGCCGTCTGGGCGATATCGGGCTCGTTGTGGTCGACTACCTCCAGCTCATGTCCGGTCGTTCCTCGGCCGAGAACCGTCAGGTCGAGGTGTCCGAAATTTCCCGCGGGCTCAAGATCCTCGCCCGCGAGCTCGAGTGTCCCGTCATTGCGCTGTCACAGCTCTCCCGGCAGCTCGAGATGCGGGCCGATAAGCGTCCGATGCTGGCCGATCTTCGTGAGTCCGGCTCCATCGAACAGGACGCCGACGTCGTCATGTTCATTTACCGCGACGACGTCTACAACCCTGACTCGCCCGATCGCGGCACCGCCGAGATCCTCGTGAGCAAGCATCGCAACGGACCAACGGGCATGGTGCGATTGGCATTCCTGGATCACTACACGAAGTTCGCCAACATGGCCCGAGGGGCCTGAGCAGTCGATCTCACCGCCCGGGCGTACCCTGCGGTTCAGCGCGTGTGTTCAGCCGAGGCGGCCGTAGCCGGTCGGCGGCTTCCACCAGCCGTTGAGGTTGGTGACAGCGACGCCACGCTGGGCACCGAAGGCATGCACCAGTTGGTTTCCACCCATGTAGATGGCCACATGCTCAGAG
>WLCQ01000203.1 GCA_009705225.1 Actinomycetota bacterium
AGTGATCAGTCAACCAACCTCGTATCGATCCGGCGCCTTCATCACGCCACAGTTCCGCGGCATCGAAACGAACCTCGGCTTCACCGATCAGCGCACTCATACGATCGATCTGGGTGCGTAACGCGATCAACGCTGCTGAATCGGCTGGCACCACGCACGACCCCATCGCATCAACCACACGAATCAACTGCTCGAGCAACACCTCGAACGAACCCGAACACAACCGACTGACACCGCCCGCAGCATCGGGTCCGACAGCATTGACGCTCGTGCGAAACCGGCCGGCGGGTTCTTCGGGTGTGGGTTCAGTGGCGGTTCGGTGATCGAACATGTGTTCGATATTAGGAACCGGGTGTGACACTCGGTATGGGTCATTCGGCCCAATTCCGCAGGCGAAATCTGGCTTCCAGGAGGCCCGGAACCTAGGTGTCTCGGAAACTCCGCAGCTCGGTTCTGTGTCGCCCTAGCTCAGATCGATCTGTTGCTCCGCAGCTCGGTAGCGGGTCACTTGGTGTCGTGGTCGCTCTCCTGCGCGTCACAGCGCTGCCTCCCAACTCTGTTCTACCCTCGCCTCGACCGAGCGCCGGCGCGGATCCGTAGCAGCGCAGGGATCGAGCGCCTAGCCTCGGAAACGGTGGTTACGTATAGAGGTCGCGCCGGCAGCCCAGGGCGATTCAGGAGCTTTCGGACCAGCGCGTCAGCTCGTACAGCTCCGCCGTTCGACCCGCTCAACCCGGCGTCCGAATCCTCTCGCGTTCCGCCCCGCGGTTCTGCCCGCGGTCAAGCGTTGGTCCTTGCGCTCGTTGTTGGCTTCGTCCTCACATCCTGCGGTGGATCGAGCACCAAGTTTGCGCCCTCGACGACCTCATGGCTTTCGTCCACGACTTCGATGACCGACCCTTCGACCAGTTCTTCCACGACCGTCACCGCCCAAGCCTTCTCCGAACGTGGTGCTCCGAGTTCGACACCCCATGCGGAGCTCGCCGCGCTGCAGATCGATGACCGCTCCACGCCGGATCGACCGTACGTGCGCGATGCCTGGCCCCATTGGGACGATGTCGATGGCAACGGCTGCGACGCCCGACAGGACGCGCTGATCACCTGGTCGGTGGTGCCGGCCACGGTGAATCGTGCCGGGACCTGCAAGGTGATCACTGGCTCGTGGATTTCGCCCTACGACGGCGTCACCACCACTGTGCCCGGTGACTTCGATATCGACCACCTCGTACCTCTCGAGAACGCGTTCCGGTCCGGTGGTTGGCGTTGGGACGTGACCCGTCGTCGGGCATTCGCCAACAACCCCGCTGAACTCGTTGCCGCTTCAGCCACGTCGAACCGCTCGAAGGGTTCCGATCCACCGAATGCCTGGCGACCGCCGAACCGTGACTCATGGTGTGCCTATGCCACCGGGTGGGTCGATGTGAAGGTGGCCTGGGGACTCACGGCAACCACCGAGGAACGCGATGCTCTCGGTCAGATGCTTGATACCTGCGGGCCGGCTGGTCCCGTGTGGCCGGGCATCGGGAGCAGCGTTGCGGGTGGCGGCACGCCAAGCGGTTCGGCGGACGCACCGCAGCCCGCCCCGGTCGCCCCAGGCACCGGTGGTGGCGGCTCAGGAGGCGGGACTGCCTATTACGCGAACTGCACCGCGGCTCGTGCGGCGGGAGCGGCACCGCTACGTAGCGGTCAGCCCGGATACCGCAGCGCGCTCGACCGTGACGGCGACGGCGTGGCTTGCGAGTAGGTGCGGAGCTTCACGGTTAGGTGTCCACGACCGCCGACGCGGTCATCTCGTTCCGCCGGTTCGACTCATACGGGTCTGAGCGACGATTCAGCTTTCGAGAAGTCCACGAACCTCAGCCTCGACAACCGTTCCATCGAAGAACGCAGGGTTCGTTCCGCCGAACAGACGAGCCACATTGCCGAACATGAAATCTCCGAACTGTTGGCGCGTAACCAACTCATCTTCGACGAGTTCCCATGCTTCGGGGAGCACACCGTTGAAGTCGGGAACATCCCAGTGACCGATATCGGACGCGAACATTGCCGGCAGCAATGCACCGCCGGGGTTGATTCGACCGTCGAACGCGAGCGCATTCATCGGATCGTCGGCTTCACAGCCGAAGAAGCACTGCTCGGTGAAAATGCGGATGAGGTCGTCGGTGGAGCGAATGCCACTGCTCGCCCACTCGTCGATACCAGTGCGGTCCTCGTCCGGATCGGACAGGAATCCGAGCGTTTCGTCGAGGCGGGAACGACGAGCGCCGAACGCTTCGTCAGCGAACTGGTCGAAGAGCGACTCCAGCGCCGCACGATCGAGTGCAGCCGGGTCGTAGTGACTGATGGCATCGATGTTGCGTTTCTCGAAATGACCGATGGTGTCGGCCAGCAGTGTGCAGGCCCACGCCACGCCACCTTCGAGGAACGCAAAGCGCAGATCGGGGAACCGTTGCATGACGCCTCCGAACAGCAGCGAGCGACACACGGCCTCGGTGCCGGCAGCGAAGTTGCCGATGTGATTGGCCACATAGTTGGTGGGAGACGTGCGGCTCCCGAATCCGATACCGGTGGAGTGGAACGTGGGGGACACGCCCAGCTCGGTGCAGCGCTGCCATAGCGGGTCGTAGTCGTGCGCGCTGTCGAGCCCGAGACCGTCGACCCAGCGAGCAGCACGATCACCTTCATGACCAGGCGCTTCACGCAGAACCAAACCACCGAAGAGGAAGCCGCGCAGGCCCAGCTCACCGGTGGCGAACTCGAGCTCGGCGATCGCCTCGTCGGGGTCGTAGGTAGGGATCACGCCGACGGGGCGCAACCGATCTGAATACGGTCCGTACGCCTCGGCGTAGTAGCGGTTACAGGCCCGGGCGAGCGCACGCCGCAACTCGCCGTCATCGATGGCCATGATCGAGAGTCCGACGGTGGGATAGAGCACGGCGACGTCGATACCGATCTCGGGGAGGCGCTCATGCAGTAGGCGCGGCAGCATTGCTGTGGCGCGGTCGAGGGTGTTGCGCGTCGGGACGGCCCACCAACCGCTGCGGGCGATGCCAACGCGGCGGCGGGTCTCCAGATCGAGTGAGCGACGCATTGCTGAGGAATTGACGAGGCTGGTGAACCGATCTGCCACCGCTGCACCAGCCTCATCGCCGATGAGGTCGGTGAGCATCGGGACGAACTCGATGATGTGGCCGTCGGCGTCGACAACGGGATGATCGAGCTCTGCACGAATGGATGCAGTGTCCATGGGTCCCCCTCGGATCCGATTCTTCTTGGTGTCAGCTCTGACCGGGGAGACCGTAGAACAGTCGGTCGACAACGGCACGTGCTCGACGGGTCACTCGGCGGTATTCGCTGCGAAGGTCGCTCGGTGTGGTGTCGAGCGAACGGGCCAGCCAGAGCATGGGCCCGGGTTGGGTGGGCAGAGAGTCACCCGGTGCGCTGTTGACGAGGAACCAGCGATTCCGTACTCGTTCACAGAACTGGAACGCCTCGATGAGTGTTGCCGCATCCGTTGGTTCCACAGCCCCGAGGCTCGCAAGCCTCTCGAGTCCCTCAATGGTTCCCGGGGCGATGATGCCGTGCTC
>WLCQ01000204.1 GCA_009705225.1 Actinomycetota bacterium
ACGCCGTGCCTGATGACGAGTGGGTCGCACAACTGTGCGCCGACCTGTCGGCCCGTGACCTACGGGTCGAGCCGCCGCAGACTCGGCGCTTTCGATCCGGTCCTGCCGTGGTGATCCTCGGAAGGTCGGCGAGATGATCGAATCCCAGATCGCCCGAGTTGGAGGTGGCGGATGATCTCAGGTCCGACGATGCATCCCAACCGTTTCCTCCTGGCGTGTCTCATAGTGGCGTTCGTTACGACGGGTTGCACTTCGTCGGAGCGGGCTGGATCTGTGCAGAAGAACGAGGCTCCTGAGGTGTCAGTTGCAACCGATGAGTCGTCGCTGCCACAAAGCATCAAGGATTGCCTCGCAGCAACCGAACTGGTGGCGGATTCTCTTCGGGCGGGGAACACCGAGAGCGCTCTGAAGGCCCAGGAGATCTGCCGCAAAGCAATGATCGACCTCAATGTTGATGGTCAGGGGACGCAATTGGGGACACGATTGAATGCAGCGAGCGGGTTCATATCGGATCTGAATTCAGCTGTGGCATCCGCGATCATCAGCGCCGGCCAAGGCGCACTTTCACCCGAAGACTACGATCGCCTCAACGCCGAATACGGCTCCTCGATCATCAGCATCGAACGAGTTCTCGATCCGAACTATCCCTTCGTCGGGATGTCGGAGTAGTGGACCGCGATGCAGTTATCGATCCGAGTAAAGAGATACGTCCAAAGTTGCGTCCGACCTGAAAGTGGCGAATTCCCATATGTCTCTCCGTGCCTTCGGCATCGCCGCCCTCACGCTTTCGTTGCTGCTCGTAGGTTGCAGCAGCTCCTCGTCGTCGCCCAGTGCGACGACAATTGCCAGCAGTTCGGCAGCCGGCACTCCCACGAGATTCACCGCTCAGGTATGGGCCGACAACTGGTTCGCCTTGTACGTGAACGGCAAGAAGGTCGGCGAGGACAGTGTGCCGATCACCACGGTTCGTTCGTTCAACGCGGAGACGATCACTTTCTCCGCCACCTACCCGCTCACCATCGCCCTCGTCTCGAAGGACTATGTAGAGGGCGAAAGCGGCCTCGAATACATCGGCACCCCACGTCAACAGATGGGCGATGGCGGGTTCGTCGCGCAGTTCACTGAGGCGACGACGGGCAACATCATTGCGACCACGAGCTCGGCTTGGAAGGGACTCGTGACGTTCCGCGGACCCTTGAACACCGAATGCGTGGGGTCAACGGAGCCCGACACCGTGTGTGAACACGAGACCCTCCCGGAACCCGATGAATGGACCTCGCCGACATTCAACGACAGCTTGTGGGTTGCGGCTCGCGAGTACAGCGCCGCTGAGGTGGGCCCCAAGGAGGGCTACGACACCGTGACTTGGGCTCCCGCCGCCAAGCTGATCTGGTCCGACGACCTGAAAGTCGACAACACCATCCTGTGGCGCATCACCGTCTCACAACCCTGACTCGGCTCCTGCCTCATCAGTGCTGATGATGATGGTGAAGGTTCGGGACGTGCGAATGCGCGTGAGCGATCTCCCCGTGGGCATGTCGATGACTGTGCCGACCAACGAATGCGTCGGGATGCGAATGATCCTGATGGTGGATGTCATCCGAATGGTCGTGTTCGTGCTCATGAGCCATGACTTCGTGCTGGTGGGTGTGCTCGTGACTCGTTCGCAGCGACAGGGCAACACCAGCGGCCGCAAGAGGAACTGCGATCAACTGAACGGCCGATATCGACTCGCCCAAAAAAGTCCACGAGACGATCGCGCCGATGAACGGCGCGGTCGCGAAGAGCACCTGACCACGAGCAGCACCGAGATCCCGGGCGCCTTTGACCCACAACGTGATGGAGAGCCCGTATCCGAGTGCTCCAATGACGAGTGCCGCCACGATCTGACGAGCAGTGATGTCAACGTGTGAGACGAGCACAAGGCCCAGCACAAGATTGAACATCCCAGCAAAAGCGCCCTTCACGAAGGTGACCTGCTCCGGACTGAGTTGATCGATCCGTGCAGTGATGCTGTTGTCGATACCCCAGCAGATGCACGCACCGACGACGAACAGCCCTCCGATGTCGAACCCGACTCCGGGCTGAAGCACGAGGATGACGCCTGCGCCAGCAATAAGAGCCACCGCTGACAGCAGTCGTCGGCCGAGCTGCTCACGGAAGAAGACAGCGGCGATGAAAATCGTCGCGACGAGCTCGAAGTTCAGCAGTAGCGACACTGTTGCGGCTGGAGCACGCGAGAGCCCCGCAACCATCAGGGCAGGACCGATCGCACCACCGAACGCAACCGCGATGGCGAGCAAGCGCCAGCCCGAACGCAGCCCGGCTGACGTGGGTCGCCGACGGACCACGACCGGCAGCACCGCAAGTGCCGCGCCGAGATAGAGCAGTCCGGCGAGTACAAGAGTCGGCATGTCCCCTGCGAGGCGCGACGCAGCCGGCGCCGACGCTCCGAACAGCACGGCGGCCACAAGGCAGCGGATCACACCTCGACGCGACATCACGTCAAGTGTGCCAGCTGCGATCCGTTTTGAACGGGGCTGCGACAATCTGCCCCCACTCTCAAATGTCCCGTGTCAGGTGAGAGTCACCTCATCAGCATCGACCGGAATCGATCGGGTCGCTCAGATCGAACGGCCAAACGACGCGCGACCCAGGGATCAGGGCCGCACCGATACACATTCGTATTCATTTTCTGAAGAGAAACCAGGATCACGCGACGGAGAGTGGCGTGATGGCATCAAGCGCTTCGCCGATTTCGTCGCGTTCGACTTCTAGGTCGAATCGAGACTGCAGGTTCAGCCAGAACCGGTCGCTCGTCCCGAAGTATCGGGCGAGACGGAGCGCGGTGTCAGCGGTGATGCGACGCTTGCCATGAACGATCTCGTTGATCCGTCGCGGTGGGACAGCGATCGATACCGCCAGATGGTGCTGGGTGACACCGAGCGGAATGAGGAAGTCCTCGTAGAGGACCTCACCGGGGTGGATGGGTTTCATCGTCTTTGTCATCTCGACTCCTCTCAGTGGTAGTCCGTAATGGACACGTCTTCGGGCCCTGCTTTCGTCCAGCGGAAGCAGACCCTCCATTGCTCGTTGACCCGGATGCAGTGCTGCCCCGACCGATCCCCGCCGAGTTTCTCGAGCCGATTACCGGGCGGGACCCGCAGATCGGAGAGCGATTCGGCGGCATCGAGGATCGCAAGCTTCCGCAGGGCGACCCGCTGGAGATCAGGGTGGAACTTCCGCACTCGTTCGCGACGCCAGACCCTCTCGGAGTCTTTGTCGGCAAACGATTGCAACATATGTCAAGCATAACGCCAGGCGTTATGAACGCACAGCGTTATGTCCTAATGATTCCTCGAACGAGAGCAGACCGTTAGGAACCTAGGTTGTATCGATACACATTCGTATTCATTTTCTGATTAGAAATCAGAGCCTCGGCTGCGGTCCTCACCAGACAGATCCCCGAGTCACGCCTCTCACTCGCAATACCAGTCAGATCCGCTCCGCTTCCCGCCGGCCGCCGTTCGGTGTCCACCACTCGACGATCAACTTCGTCGCCGCGCTGTCGAGATGCACG
>WLCQ01000205.1 GCA_009705225.1 Actinomycetota bacterium
CTATCGCCCACGGCTATCTCACGATGTCGCTGTCGAACTACTTCCTTCCGCAGATCATCGAGACCAAGGGTTTCTCCGCCGGCATCAACTACGGCGTCGACAAAGTGCGTTTCCCGTCACCGGTGAAGGTGGGCGATCGCATCCGCGCTGGCGCCGAACTCGTCGATGTCACCGATGTCAACGGTGGTCTGCAGACGCTCGTGCGTATCACGATCGAGATCGAGGGCAGCGATCGTCCGGCGTGTGTGATCGATTCGCTCTCGCGCTGGCTGGTCTGATCATGAACAACCCGATCGGCCCGCTCGGCGCTGCCGACGAATGGTTCAACCACCAGATCCCCGACACCGTTGCCGTTGTCGGCACCAGCGACCCTGCATGGACCGAGAAGGTCTGTGCCATGGCGATGGCCAAGGATGGCAGCCTCCAGCTGGGTTTCGGTCTGGGCAAGTACGCCAACCGCAATGTCATGGACTGCTACGCCGGGATCTCCCGGGGAACCGAACAGATCACCGTTCGGGGCAGCCGCCGCTTGGGTGACGACCGCGAACTTCTGGGTGCCGGCCCGATCCGTTACGAGATCGTCGAACCTCTCGAGAAGATCCGTTTCATCTGCGAACCCAACGATGTGCAGCCCATCGCGTTCGACTGGTTGTTCGAGCGGATCCTCCCGCCGCAGATGGAGGAGCGCACGCATAATCGTCAGGGCACCCGTGTCTCGGCTGATCTCGTGCGCTATCACCAGATCGGCACCTGCAGCGGTTGGGTCGAGGTCGACGGTGTCCGCACCGAGATGACCCCCGAGTCGTGGGTGTCAACCCGCGACCATTCCTGGGGTGTGCGTTACGACGTCGGCGCACCGCCCACTGATCTCGAACCTGGCGGCGGACTCGATGGTGGCTCGTTCCAGTTCTTCTGGAGTCCGCTGCTGTTCGAACGTCCCGATGGAACCAACTACGGCATGTTCTTCAACGTTTCCAAGACCATGTTCCCGGGCTTCCAGCAGAAGTCCACGAGCGCTCTGATCGAGCACGTCGACGGTCGTATCGAAACCATCGTCGACGTGGATCAGGAGTTCACCTATCACCCCACGAATCGTCGACTGCAGGGTGGCCGCATCATCGCCACGCTTGCTGATGGTTCGGTGCGCGAACTCGAGGTCGAGGTGCTCGGCGACACCGGCTTCCATCTCGGAGCCGGTCTGTACTTCGGTTGGAACGGTCATCATCACGGCGAGTGGAGAGGTGCGCTGAACGTCGAAGGTGAGCGCATTGCCGACTGCACCACCGCCGAGAACGCCCGTTTGCTCCATCAGATCCGTGACACCGCCGTTCGAATCACCGACCCGGTCGGCGGGGGAGTCGGATACGGCAACATGCAGCCCATAGCATTCGGATCCTTCCCCGAGCTCGGCCTCGATGCCGAGACATCCTTCATGTAGGAGACGCACTCATGGCGCACATTGCACCGCTTCGGGCAGTCACCGAGGCCGAGATCGAAGCATTCTGGCGTGATGGCGTGGTCTGCTTGCGTTCGATCATGCCCGCCGAAGTCCTCGACTCGATGGTGCAACCGGTGGAGGACGCGCTCGTCAGTTCGGCGACCGCTGATCTCTCGGAGATGGGCGACGCCCTCGAGAGCGGCGGCGTTCAGCTCGTGACCGACCGTGCAGTGGATGATTCGGGCATACCTCGAGGCCATTTCAAGGGCGGCACCGACCACTGGCTCCAGCAGTCCGAGTTCCTCGACTTCGCCGTTCGCTCACCGCTTCCGGAAATCGTGGCGGCCTTGTTGCGCAGTTCAACGGTTCGCCTCTACGAGGACAGTGTGCTGGTGAAGGAGCCGGGCACCCAGGAGCGCACGGCCTTCCATCAGGATCTCGCGTACTTCCATCTCGCCGGCGATCAGATCTGCACCACTTGGGTTCCGCTTGACACCGTGAGTGCTGAGACAGGAGCGGTCCGGTTCGTGGTTGGCTCACATCTTGATCGCACCGCGTATCGTCCCAACCTGTTCGTCACGACGATGGCGCTCCCCGGCACCGAGGGTGAGGAAGTCCCCGACTACGACGAGATGAAAGGCGAGGCGCGCATCATCAGCTTCGACACCGAACCCGGCGATATCACGGTGCACCACGCCCGCACGATCCATGGTGCCAATGGCAATGCCAGCGCCACGCGTCGTCGTCGGGCCATCAGCGTGCGTTATGCCGGCGACGATGCACGATTCATGACCCGCGCCGGAGCACCGACGAAGTCACATCACGCCGCACTGCGTGACGGCGACGAACTGAACCTCGACTGTTTCCCGGCAGCCTGGCCCTAGCCGCAGAGTACGCGGCCTGCGTCAGGCCTCGGGCACGAAGAACGGGTTCAGTTCGAACTCGGTGGGTTGTTCGAAGAACGCTCGAACCGACACGATCAGGCCCAGGTCGTTCACCCGATAGAGCTCGATGCCTTCGAGTTCGACCTGTTCGCCATGAAGCTGACCACGGTTGAGCATGTGGACCGCAGCTTCGAACTGACCACCGGGGATGATCCGCTGCGGATGCAGTGTCCATACGCGTCCCTCGGTGAATGAGTTGTCCCATGAACCCTCTGCGGCGGTGCGCCCGAGTTTCGGGGCCTTTCCCACCGGGTCCTCGAAGGTGACTGAGTCATCGAACAATGCGAGCCATGCTGTGCGATCCTGCGCGTTCCAGTTCGCGGCATGGTGTTGCACCGCTCGTACCGCCGGGTGAGTGGACGATTCGGTCATGCGATGACGCCGCTAGCCCGGAGTTCCGCGATGGTGGCATCGTCGAGCGCGAGCTCTGCTCGCAGAACATCGTCGGTGTCCTCGCCGAGCCAGGGCATGCGGCGGTCGGGACCTTCGGAGACCTTCGACATCTTGATCGGGTTGCCCGGGGTGAGTACCGGATCGCCACCCTGGGGGTTCGGGATCTCGACGAGCATGTTGCGGGCGGCGACATGAGGGTCATCGATGACTTGTTGGGCGGTGAGACACGGGCCAGCGGCGACACCGGCCTCGGCGAGCGCGCGGCAGGCGTCGACATTGGTCATCGCCGAGGCCCACTCCTTGACGCCGGGTCGGAGGAGGTCGTCGATATGGGCTCGCCAGCCGGCTCGGGTGGATAGCCGCTCATCGGTGAGCCATTCGGGGTGGCCGATGAGATTGGCGAGGCGCTCGAACTCATGCTCCCGCCCGATCTGGATGATGAACCAGCCGTTCGCAGCTTCGAACCCGTCGAGGATCATGGCGAGGCCCTGGCCTGGTTCGGGCCGGAGACCCAGCGACCAGAAGTTGGTGACCAGATCAGTCATCGACACCATTGCGTCGAACATCGCGACATCGATGTACTGGCCCTGACCGGTGCGGTCGCGATGACGCAACGCCGCGAGCACGCCGATGGTTCCGAACAATGCAGTACCGATGTCACCGAGCGCACCGACCGGCGACACCATGGGCGGACGACCCGGCTCGAGTTTGTAGTCGTAGATACCGCTCATCGCTTCGGCGACGGCCGCATAG
>WLCQ01000206.1 GCA_009705225.1 Actinomycetota bacterium
CGGCTTCTGCGAGGTCGCTGCGGAGTCGAGATACACGATTGGTGTGTCGTGCACGCTGCGCGCCAGAAGTGGGAAGTCGGCACGGATGGACGCAACGTCGAGTGGGGTGGTCATCGCCATGCCTCGTAGCCCTCTTTCTCGAGTCGGAGTGCGATTTCGGGACCGCCCGATTCGGCGACGCGGCCATCGATGAGGACATGCACGAACTCGGGCTTCAGCTCGTCGAGGAGACGCTGGTAGTGGGTAATCGCGAGGATGCCGAGATCAGGTCGTGATGTACGAACCTCGCGCACACCCTTGGCGACAACGCGTAGGGCGTCGATGTCGAGGCCGGAGTCGGTTTCGTCGAGGATGGCGATCTCGGGTTCGAGGATGGCCATCTGCAGGATCTCGTTGCGCTTCTTCTCGCCGCCCGAGAAACCTTCGTTGAGATAGCGGTCGGCGAACGATGGGTCCATATCGAGACGGCCCATCCATTCCATGATGGAGAGGCGCAACTCGAGCATCGAGAGATCGATGCCCTTGCGCGCTGACCAGGCCTGACGCAGGAAGTTCAGAACCGAAACGCCCTGGATCTCCTGCGGGTACTGGAATGCAAGGAACATGCCGGCCTTTGCCCGCACGTCGGTGGGCCAGGTCGTGATGTCGTCACCTTTGAAAAGGATGCGGCCACTGGTGACCTCATACTCAGGGCTGCCGAGCAGTGTGGACGCGAGTGTGGATTTTCCGGAACCGTTGGGGCCCATGAGGGCATGCACCTCGCCGGCGCCGATGGTGAGGTCGACGCCGCGCAGGATCTCGACGGGGTTCTCGCCCACGGTGGAGACGTGCAGGTCCTCGATGACAAAGAGGGGGGAGGCCATAGGCCCACAGTCTAGGGGTCTCGGGGTATTCGCACTATCGCCGTAGGAGAAATTCGGCTGGGGATGACACCAGCGATGCAGGCACGCAATCCAGCGTGATCCTGCTTCCGCTCGGCTGGGTACCGCAGGGGCGCCTGGTATTCGCTGCCTTGGCACTGCTGCGTAGTGTCTTCTTTCATGTCAATGCATCACGTTCGGACTCTGATCGTTGCTCTCACCCTTTGCGCCGGGGTTCTGCTCTCGCCGGTCGTGGCAAGCGCATCAACGCACTATGACCCGCGGTTCACCCAACTCGACGGGATCGCGCTCGGAGATTCCTACAGCGCCGGCGTGGGCGCTGGAACACCCACCGGCGACTGCGGTCGAACGGATCAGAGCTGGGCCGAGAAGGGGTTCCGATCAAAGGACTACATGGCCGGTTCGATGTATCTACCCGGCGTCTTCACCCAAGCGGCATGCGGTGGAGCCACGATCTCGAGCGTGGCCGCAACGCAACTCGCAGCGATCACCAAGGCCAACGATGTGGCCACGATCACCGTGGGTGGCAATGACGTCGGATTCGCGTCTCGGGTGGTGGCCTGCATCGTTGGCACCTGCCCGGCGAAGGCCATGGGCATTCAACCGGAATCTGGCTCCTGGTTCGAACTGCGAGCGAAACTCGCTGATCTCTACATCCAGATCCGTTCACGCATGGAGCAGTGGGGACATCTCTACGTCATGACCTACCCGGTGTTCTTCGGTGTGGACACCCAGACCTGTGCCGGGTTCACGACCGAGGAGCAGGCGGCCGCCAATGCGATGGCGACAAAACTCGATGATGTCATCGCAAACGCAGTCGCTGATGCGAACCGCCGACTTGGTGGATCGTTCGAGTTGGTGCACCTTGTCGATTGGCGACCGAATCCAGCCCTGCGGATCCGGAACGGCTACACCGTCCCTGTTGGAGTACCGGGCGCAGGAGCGAAGTTCGACACGTTCGTCGATCGCGATTTCGGGGTCTGCAACACGAAGGGCAATGTCCCGACGGTTTCGGCCGCCACATGGCATCCGACCGCGCAGGGCTACTTCCGCGCCGCCGGCAGGTTCTTCAAGGCGCTCAGGTTCAACCAACCCCCGGCAATCGCCTGATCGGAGTCACCAGCCTCGTTCGACCCACGTATCGAGGTTCGGGCGTTCGGTTCCGATGGTGGTCCAGTCGCCATGGCCCGGCAGAACGAGCGTGCTGGGTGGCATGGTGAACAGTCGGGTGTCGATCGAATCGATGATCGTCGCGAAATCGCCACCCTCGAACGTGGCATTGCCGGGCCCGCCGGGGAACAGCGTGTCGCCGCTAAGCAGCACCGGCGTCCCCTCAAGCGCGAAACACATCGACCCTGGCGTGTGGCCCGGCGTGGCGATGGTGCGCAGGCGCAGGCGGCCGACCTCGATGACCGAGTCATCCTCGAGCAGCAGGTCATAGGAGGGGAGCATGGCGGCATCGGCGGCGGTAACTGCCACCTCGTAACCTGCATCGCGCACGGCCGGAACCGCTTGAATGTGGTCCCAGTGTCCATGGGTCTCGAGCACCCGGCGCACGCCCAATCGGGCACAGAGCTCCAGAAGCCGCTCGTGTTCGTTGGCGGCATCGATGAGGACCGCCTCGCCGGTTTCGGTGCATCGGATCACGAAGACGTTGTTGTCGACCGGGCCGACGACGATCGCATGAATCTCGTAGCCGGTGTCGCTGATCAGTTCGGTCATCGCATCTGTCATCTCCCCAGTCTCGCTGCCAGCCCCGCACCAGGACGACCATCGCCGAGCCGGCCTTCGCAGAATGTGAACCGGCCTCGTGGATTCGGCTAGACATTCGGGGTCAGTCACGGCGCACAAAGGGGCCCCAGCATGAACTTCGCCTTCTCCGAAGAGCAGGAAGAACTCCGCAATATCGTTCGTCAGTTCCTCGAGGCCAAGTCCGCCGAGACCGCTGTGCGTGAGCAGATGGAGACCGAACAGGGTTACGACCCCGAGGTCTGGTCGCAGATGGCCGAGCAACTCGGTCTTCAGAGCCTCACCATCCCCGAGGAGTTCGGTGGTCAGGGCTTCGGCTATGTCGAGCTCATCGTTGTTCTCGAGGAGATGGGCCGCGCCCTGCTGTGCGCCCCGTACTTCTCCTCCGTCGTACTCGCAGCCAACACCGTGATGCAGTCAGGCGACGCCGCCGCCAAGGCCGCCATCCTGCCAGGCATCGCCTCTGGCGAGACCATCGCCACCCTCGCCCTCACCGAGCCCAACGGCCGCTGGGACGAGAGCGGCATCGAAGCCACCGCCACCAACGACGGCGGCACCTGGAAGATCTCCGGAACCAAGTCCTTCGTCATCGACGGACACACCGCCAACGTGATCATCGTGGCTGCTCGCACCGCCGCTGGCGTGAGCCTCTTCTCTGTTGCTGGCGATGCCGCTGGTCTCACCCGCACGTCGCTTTCCACCATGGATCAGACCCGCAAGCAGGCGAAGCTCGAATTCGCCGGCGTCGAGGGCACGCTCGTCGGCACCGATGGCGCCGGCTGGGATGTCATCTCCACGGTCCTCGATCTCGCTGCCGTCGGCCTCGCTGCCGAGCAGGTC
Source organism: Actinomycetota bacterium (assembly GCA_009705225.1). Lineage (GTDB taxonomy): Bacteria > Actinomycetota > Acidimicrobiia > Acidimicrobiales > Acidimicrobilacustridaceae > Acidimicrobilacustris. Next base: position 3,471 of record WLCQ01000206.1, read on the forward strand.
GGTGGCGCCCAGATGTGTCTCGACATGGCTGTGCAG
>WLCQ01000207.1 GCA_009705225.1 Actinomycetota bacterium
TCCGGTGTTCCCGAAACATCGAGTCCGCGCACACCTTGGATGACCTCATCGGCGAGGAAACGATCAACGACGGCTTCATCCCATCCGTTGGTGCGGGCAAGAAGATGGCCATACCCCTGCAAGTAGGTGCCGAGCCGGCCAACGAGCTTCATGAGTCGTTCGTCGGCGGAGATGTGATCGCCGATGGTGGCGTAGCAGGACCACACCTTGACGTCATCGGGGTTGCGGCCGGCCTGTTCGGCTGCGTGTTTCACGGTTCGTACGCAGCGAGCAGTTGTCTCATCGGTGAAGAACGTGTGCAGAACTACTTCATCGAAACAACGACCGGCGAGTTCCAACGTGTTGGGGCCGAACGCGACCATGCCCATGGGCAGGTGCTCGTCGAGCGTGGCATCAATGTGCAGGATGGGCCAGGACCCGGCCGGACCGTCATGACCGAACACCACTTCGCCTCGGAACAGCCGTCGCATGATGCCGGCGAAATCCTCCATCTGAGCAGTGGTGATCCGGTCGATTCCGAACGCGTCTTGCATCGGGGCAATTCCGCGACCGAGACCGAGCGTGAATCGACCACCGGTGAGGCTCTGCATGGTGCGAGCGAAGCCTGCGGTGACGATGGGGTGACGCGTGTTGTGATTGGTGGCGGCGGTGGAGATCCTGATCCGCTCGCTCACTGCACCGGCCGCTCCACACAGGGTTGCGGCCTCCTTCTTGTTGTACCGCTCGGAGATGAACACGGTGCCGAGTCCCATGGCCTCGCCATCGCGAACCTCGTTGATGAGGTCGCGAGATGAGTCCGGTTGACCCGGCAATGCATAGAAGCCGAGTTCGGGCAGTAGATCGGAGGAAGCGGGCATCCGCGCAGCCTAGGAGCGTCATGTACCGGCCCGCTGCCCATTGGGGGAGGCGAGGTAGCGCCGATTAGCCTTGCCGTATGCGTGGCATCATCTCTTGGGGGGCGTACCTCCCGTACCGACGACTCGACCGAAGCCAGATCTCCGCCTTCATCGGCCAGGGAGGTGGCCGCGGCACCAGAACTGTCGCCTCCTTCGATGAAGACACCACGACCATGGGCGTTGAAGCAGCTCGCTTGGCGATGCGTGGCATCGACCCGTCGAAGCACACGGGGCCCGACGCGCTCATGTTCGGCACGGCGCTTCCGGCATACGCCGATCGCACCAACGCCACAGCCATCCATGCCGCGCTTCGCCTCCCGTCAGCGATCCCTGCTTTTGATATGGGCGCTTCAGTCGGTTCGGCCACCGGGGCGCTCCGGATGGGCCTGAGCACCGTCGGCGATCGTCTCATCGTGCTTTCCGACATGCGAACTGGTCTCGCCGGTTCCGCCGATGAGGCTGCCGGTGGCGATGCCGCTGCAGCGTTCGTACTCGGCGAGGGCGATGCCGTTGTGGCTGAGTACCTCGGTGGTGCCAGCATCACCGAGGAGTTCCTTGATCGTTGGCGGGCACCGGGCGAGATCCGCTCCAAGGTCTGGGACGACAAGTTCTCTGAAGTCACCTATGTGAAGGCCGGACGCAGTGCCTATGCGAATGCCTTGGCTGTGGCCGGTCTCGAAGCCGGACAGGTAGATCTTCTCGCCGTCGCTGCCCCCACTGCCCGCATCGGCTCGGCGCTGGCCGCGAAACTCGGGGCGGTCAAGGTCGTCGACGATCTCACCGCAACCGTCGGCGCCACTGGTGCCGCGCAACCGGGTCTCGTGCTCGCTAACGCCCTCGAGCAGGCCGAACCCGGGCAGGTCATTGCCCTGGTGGTCTGCGCCGACGGTGCCGAGGTCATGTTCTTGCGTGCCACCGAAGCCATCGCCCGCTTCACCCCAGCCCGATCCATCGCCGAACAACTCGAATCAGGGGCGCCCCTTGCCTACGGGCGGTTCCTGTCCTGGCGGGGCATGATCAACATCGAACCTCCACGTCGCCCCGAACCGGCTCGTCCCTCGGGCACTGCAGCGGCCCGCAGCGGTGACTGGAAGTTCGGCTTCGTCGGCAGTCGCGACACCACCGATGGCATGGTCTTCATGCCGCCGTCTCGGGTTTCTTTCGACGGCACCCGTACCGATGAGATGGAAGCGGCACCGATGGCCGATGTGCTCGGCACCATCGCCACGTTCACCGTCGATCGCCTCGCGTATTCGCCGAGTCCGCCCATCGTGTTCGCGGTGGTCGATTTCGACGGCGGTGGTCGTCTCCCGATCGAACTCACTGACACCGATGCCGACGAGGTTGCCATCGGTGGTCGGGTCGAGATGACCTTCCGTCGGTTGTTCACCGCAGATGGCATTCACAACTACTTCTGGAAGGGGAAGCTGATCCGTGGCTAGTCATGGAATTCGCGACCGCGTCGCTATTGTCGGCATGGGCTGCACGCCCTTCATCGAGAACTGGGGCAAGGGCCTCGACGATCTCATGATCGATGCATCCAATGAGGCCTACGCCTCGGCTGGCGTCTCCAAGGACGACATTGACGCCTACTGGTTCGGAACCGCCCAGAGCGCCATGAGCGGCATCCCGCTCGCCCGTGCGCTGCAGTTGCAGAACAAGCCGGTCACGCGCGTTGAGAACTATTGCGCCACCGGCTCTGAAGCGCTGCGTCAAGCCGCCTACGCCGTTGCCTCCGGCGCCTACGACCTCGTCATGGTCGTCGGTGCGGAGAAGGTCAAGGACACCGGCTATCAGGGACTCAATGCGTTCCCGATCGCCAACGACGGCACTGCACGCACCCTCACCGCTGCGGCCATGTTCTCCATGATCGTGCCGGCCTATGGCCACAAGTTCGGCGTGGACGACGACACCATGCGCAGTGTGCTCACACATATCGCGGCAAAAAACCATTACAACGGCGCCCGCAACTCCCGTGCTCAGTTCCGCAAGGAGATCAGCGCAGAGCAGATCGAGAAGGCACCGAAGATGGCGGGCACGCTCGGTGTGTTCGACTGCGCCGGTGTGGCTGATGGTTCCGCCGCGGCAATCGTGTGCCGGGCCGAGGATGCCCACAAGTACACCGACAAGCCCATCTACGTGAAGGCGCTGTCATTCGTAGCCGGCAATGGTTCGGGTCTCATCGATCCCGCCTACGACTACACCACGTTCCCGGAGATCGCCGCATGTGCGGTCGATGCGTATGCCCAAGCCGGTGTCACCAATGCCCGTGAACAGGTCGCCATGGCCGAAGTGCATGACTGCTTCACGCCGACCGAGCTGGTACTCATGGAGGACCTCCAGTTCTCCGAGCGCGGTACCGCATGGCAGGACGTTCTCGATGGTCTGTTCGATCTCGGCGGAGAGCTACCGGTCAACCCCGATGGTGGGCTCAAGTCCTTCGGGCATCCGGTCGGCGCCAGTGGTCTGCGCATGATGTTCGAAGCGTTCCTGCAGCTTCGTGGTGAGGCCCCCGAGGAGCGAACCATCAGCAGCCTTGCCGCTGGTCGCAAGCTCGCGCTCACCCACAACCTGGGTGGCTATCCCGGCGAGA
>WLCQ01000208.1 GCA_009705225.1 Actinomycetota bacterium
AACGAGCCAAAGGCCGGCGGCGAACCCGACCGGGAGATCTCGGTCAACGGCCCCGCCGAGTCAGGTCCGACCTCCTCGGTCGTCAAGGTGGCCGATCATCTTCCCAAGCCCGCCGATGTCGCGGTGCCCGAGGGTGTCACCCCGGTGGCCAACGAAGGCATCTGGCAACCAGTCGGTCCCCTGATCGGTGGTGCACAGGCCATCTACACCACCCAGGTTCGTCCCGACTCCGTGCGCACGAGCATCCTCGACGGTTTGGCGTGGATGGATCCCAAGCTCGTGCGGTTCGATCTGCATCCCGGCACCGAGGAGCCCGGGGGCAAATGGGACATCCCAGCGCAGGTTCCCATGGACCAGCGCCTTCAGCTTCTCGCAGTGTTCAACAGTGGTTTCCGCATGGATGATGCGCGGGGCGGGTTCTATCTCAACGGCATCACCCAGCGGCCCCTACGCGATGGGGCTGCTTCGTTCGTCATCTTCAAGAACGGAACCGCATCGGTGGGCATGTGGGGTCGCGACTTCACCATGAGCGACGACATCGTGGCGGTGAGGCAGAACCTCGACCTCATTCTCGACAACGGTGGGGGCTTGCCCAACCCGGGTGGATCACCCTCAGGCACCGCCGCACCCGGTGTCCCAGCGCGGGGCCTGAACGACAACTCCGACGGCGCGTGGGGTGCCACCTTCGGCAACAAGATCCTCACCTGGCGCTCCGCGACCTGCATCACCGGCACCGGCGCCATCGTCTACGGATACGGCAACGGTTTGGGCGCTCTGTCGCTCTCGCAGTTGATGCTCCGGGCGGGTTGCGTGCGCGCCATGCAGCTCGACATCAATACCGTCTGGACCACGTACAACTTCTACGGCGCCAGCCGCTACCTCGACCCGACGTCGGTGACCGGTACGAAGATGCTCCCCGAGTCATGGAAGCCCGGCGATCGCTATCTCAGCAACGACGCCCGCGATTTCTTCGCGGTGTTCGCCCGCGAGATCCGCTGAGACGTCCATTGAGTTGACCCACCGGTGCGATTACGAACCGGGTGACACATCCAGTGCCAGGCGTGAAGGCGCTATTCGCCGAACACGCAGGTGCGGTTATCCCAGACCAGCACACGGTGCTCGAGATGCAAGCGAACCGCATCGGCGAGGGTCTTGCGCTCGACATCGCGACCCTTGCGCACGAGATCCTCGACCTCATCGCGATGGCTGACCGTGGCCACCCCCTGGGCGATGATCGGCCCGGCGTCCAGTTCAGCCGTGACGTAATGGGCGGTGGCGCCGATGAGCTTCACACCGCGCTGATGCGCCCGCAGATAGGGGCGAGCACCCGGGAACGCGGGAAGGAACGAATGATGGATGTTGATCATGCGGCCGGCCCACCGTTCGGTGATCTCGGCCGGAAGGATCCGCATATAGCGGGCGAGCACGACGAGTTCCGGTGAGAACGTGTCGAGTGCAGCCGAGAACGCAGCCTCCTGCGCCGCTCGATCGGACCCCTCGAGTCCTCCGTCGATGAGCATGAACGGCACGCCGTGGCGCTCGGCCAGCGCACCAGCGGCGGGTTTGTCGGAGATGACCCCGAGGACATCGCACTCGAGTTCGCCGAGCGTGACCCTTGAAAGCAGATCGGCGGCGCAGTAGAGCTCCCCGGAACAGGCCACCACGATCGAGTGTCGTCGATAAGGAGCGTGCAGCGACCATTCGAAACCGAAACGCTCGACAAGCACGGCGAGGCCCCTTCGGAAGACATCCCAGTTGATGTCGCCGTTGAGTTCAATGCGTTGCAGGAACACCGATGAGTCACGATCGGTGTGCTGATCAGCGCCATAGATGTTTCCCCCCGCCTCGGCGATGAGCGCCGAGACGGCGGCCACGATGCCCGGCTGATCGGGGCACTGCAGCGTGAGGACGGCGAGTCCGGCATCGTCATCAACAGACATAGGGAGTCCTTCAGTTCAACCGATGAGAGAGGCCAGGCCCCAGACCGCGGCCACCGTACCGAGAGCGATCATGAGCAGACTGCGCGATTTGGGAGGCCGGGTGAGATCGCCACTCTCCGGATTGCGGGGAGGACGAACCATTGCCAGCGTGGTGCCGACCGCGAGGGCGCCACCGATGGCCAACACCAACGATGGCAGAAGATCATCACCCAGGAACATGCTTCGACTCCTCCGACACCCACAACTGCGGGTCGGGAGAATCGTAGGGGTGACGGCGTTGGTGCAGGAAGTCCGTACTGGCCGGTGGCCGTTCCCGGTTTCGTCCGGGAGTGATTCAACCCTCGAGCAATGCCACGAACCGATCGGCGGCGCCATGCGGGCTGCGGGCCCGCAGCCGGGCCACCACGAGTCGCCGGCGAGTCAGGACCACCCGGGATTGCTCCTCCACGCTGCTCGACCGGCCACCCCGCTGACCCTGCTGCCTGCCAGCCGGGCGCACCCGCTGCCGGCCATCCTGGGGCCGATGGGCCTGCACCTCCGGGAGCACGGTCCAGCCCACGCCCAGCCGCGCCATCTCGCGCAGCACCTCTGGTTGATGGGACTCGGCAACCACATCAACCCGGGCCCCGCGACTGCGCAGCTCACGCTCGATGAGTGCCCTGGTATGCGAGCCCGTCGGGAAGAGCACCCAAGGACCCCAACCTTTCACCGGCCCAACGGTCGAACCTTCAGGTGGCACAACGACGACATCCTCTTCGATGAGAGGACTGCACTCCACCTCTGACGGCAGCTCATCTGGCTCGACCACCACGGCGAGATCCAGTTCCCCGCGCAGCAGCCGGTCGAGCAGTTCGCCCGAAGGGGCAACGCTCAACATCAGTTCGACCTCGCTGTTCGCGCGGCGGAAGGTGCGCAACTGATCGGGGAAATGCTCGACGGCCGCGGCATCAATCATCCCAATACGCAGCCGACCAGCCCGACCGCCGCGCAGCTCGCCCACCCAACGGGTGAGATCACGGGTATCGGCCACGACTCTCCGTGCGTACGCCAGAACCTCGGCACTTTCGTCGCGCAGCACCTGTCGACGACCCTCCCGAACGAACAATTCGAGACCCACCCGGCGCTCGAGTTCGGCCAGCCCCTGTGAGAGCGCCGAGGTGGACACACCAAGCGTGGCCGCTGCCTCCGAGAATGTGGATTCATCAGCAACTGCAACCAGATAGCTGAGCTGCTGGATGCTCGGTTGCAGCATCGGCACTGATCGCAGCGCTGGTCTCGTCGCCGGGTCGATGCGGTGGTTCTCTGTCCCGGGAGCGGGCGTGCGCGGGGTCGGCATCTCACTATCCTACTGTTCAGAGTCTCTTCAATGAATGCTTCGACTGTTCAGCATGACCTACGCTTGGGCCATGACAAAGCCAGTTGATATCGCACCTGCCACCGGCCGCCTCGGGGTCCTCACCCCGGGTATGGGCGCCGTGGCCTCCACCTTCATCGCCGGCGTGCTCGCCACCCGGGCCGGGCATGCCGTGCCGGTTGGT
>WLCQ01000209.1 GCA_009705225.1 Actinomycetota bacterium
ACCAATCGACGTGTGCTGGCTGCACGTCTGGCCCTCGACGGCACCGCTCAGGTGTCGTCAAACCGATCTCGGTGAATGCCGGGTGCAACAACAACCAAGGAGAGAGACATGAAGCAATGCCCGATGTGTGGAAGCTGGGAAACAACTCGTCAGGTCCAGGGATTCCGGGTGTTCTTCCGCTGCCGCAGGTGCAATCACCAGTTCAACTGATCCGGGTTTGGGTGACCACTGCCTGCTAGAAGAAAGCCGTGGCTGAAGTCTCTGTTGTCATCGGTGACATCACAACGCTTGCCGTCGATGTCATCGTGAACGCGGCGAACGAGCAGTTGTTCGCGGGCGGTGGAGTGTGCGGAGCGATTTTCGATGCGGCCGGCTACGAGTGGCTCACGGCTTCGTGTCAGCAGATCGGGTCCTGCCCGACCGGCTCGGCAGTGATCACGCCGGCGCATGGATTGGCCGCGAATGGAGTGCGGCACATCGTGCACGCGGTGGGTCCGATCTGGGACCTGGACGATGGAGAAGGCGAAGAAGTGGCCGCACGACTCCTCGACGCGCAACTTGCTGGGGCGTACCGGTCGTCACTGGAGCTGGCGGGGGCGGCTGGTGCCCGGTCGATCGCATTCCCAGCGATCTCGACAGGCATCTTCGGATTCCCAGCAGAACGCGCTGCAGAGATCGCGGTGCGAACATGCGTTGAGTTCGATGGGGATCTCGATGAGATCGTGCTTGTGGCGTTCGATGAGCCGACGTTGACGGTGCTGAAAGAGGAACTTGAGGTCAAGCAGTCCAAGGACCTCTCCTCCTGACCCTCTGGTCGCAGATTGAGGTCAGTAACCAGGTCGTTTGGTCCGGCGACCTGCCAGGAACACTCCGATCCCGGTCAGCAAAACCACAACGTCGTCCGGCAAGCCGAATGGACCAAGTAACGCCTCTGGGAGCACGTCGATTGGCGAGACCACGTAGGTGATGCAGGCTGCGATAAGCGCCACATGCTTGAGCGAGATTCCCGACCGAAAGCGACGCGACCGTGTCTCCAGATCTGAGCCGTTCGAAGTAATGACACCGAGATCCGAACTCACGGGAGTGTGTCGTGAGTTCGGCGGTGGTGGTGGGTCTGGAATCGTGTAGTTCGGATGAGATTCAGGCGGGTACCACTTTCCATCCGATGCGAGCCACCAGCCGGGGCCATGCTCCATAACTCTCAACTCCAATTCACTCGAATCTCGGAACGATCAACGCTGGGAGCTCGGGTGCTCGGAGCAGATCATCGAACGGGATCACGATCCCATTTGAGCCGGTGACGGCCTCGTCCGGGAAGGTCGTGATCCCTTCGACCTCCGTCGGAGTGGCGCCATCGAACCGCACCGTCAACCGCTCCCTGGCCAGTGACTCGATGTTCACCGGGGCATCGGGATCCGCATCGTTCTCCGCGGTGCCACGAGCCCCTTCCCCACGTCGCTGCTCGGAAGGCCTGAACACATGACGCAGCACCAGAACTGCGAGCTCCTCGGGCGTCGTGAACCGATCATCGAGCATCTCTTCCAACTCCTCGTCGGACGAGACAGGCGCGAGAACCACCAGATCGTTCACCCGATCGAAGAACTCATCGAGATGCGCCAGGATCACCGCTTCAGCGAAGGCCGGCGCAGCATCGAGCAGCACATCGAGGATCGTGAGTTCGTCGGTGTCATGCTCATCGAGTTCTTCGTCGCAGGACTCCATGAGCTCTGCCCGCCCGAGACGATCGATCATGCGCTGGCCGGCAGCGTATTCCTGCGCGCGCAGGTCCCCGTCGAACGGAGATGCACCCTCCAGACGTTCGATCTTCATCGAGCGATTCTTCGGCTCGTAGACATGCACGAATGTCCCGATGGCGCTCGTGATCGCATCGAGGTGGAACAGGTCGAGTGGATCCGGACCTACAAGTTGTTCGAAGCAGAGGGGGTTGTCGTCGACGGAGAACCCTGCTGCCGAGATCTTCGACACGCGTGCTGCGTCCACTTCGGTGCGCCAGTAAGTGAAGTCCTTGCGCATCTCGATGCGGAGCGCTCCTTCGAGCGTGAGCATGAACTGGATGTACACGGGTGCTCGCGGCACGAGATCCCATCGGGCAGTGCCTCCGAGGGAGGTCATCGCCTCTCCAAGGATCGAGCGCGCTCGAAGATCGTCAAGAACTGCTTTGGCGATCTGTTCAGGTGGGTCGCTCCAGTGCATCCGGTCCATCTTGGGGAGGGGAGCTGCTGGGACTTCATCTTTGGAGAGATGGGTGATGACCAATTCATCGAGTTGCTCGAGGCGAGACATGCAGGCATCGCAACCGTCGATCTTCTCCACGTCGGAGCGCGACCAGTGTTGAATCGCGACGAGCGGTTGAGTTTCGAGATTCACGCCCAAGTCTCGCAGCGAGTCAGCAGCCCAGGTGAGGTCCACGATGATCAGGAACTTCGTCGGATCTTCCGTGCCGTCGATTGCGACCGACCAAGTCCGGCCGTGGGCGAATGTTTCCCGGCCTGACCGCTCTGGGAACAGAGGCTCGCGCCAGCGGTGAAGGGTGACGTCCTGAGGTTGATGCTTGCGGCATCCGAAGAGACTCGGGAAGTCCTTGATCAATTCGACTCCGGGATGGGGATCACCCTTCGCTGCGTACTCATCCCACGCGTCGGGATCGTCCTCGGTACTCGTGCTGAGGAGTGAATCGTCAGGAACCGAGATTGGCTCGCCACTGCCGTTCTCTTCTTGGGGCTGGAGATCCACAGCGGGCTTGTCCGCTTTTCTCTCTCGATCGAGTCTGCCGAGCGAGTGGAGGTGTGTGGCTGCGACCGCGAGATCCGGGTCGCTGTGTCGGGTGAGTTCGTCGAGTGCAGCGTTGAACCCTTGGAGATCGTTATAGGGAAGAGCGATGATCGGGAACCATCCCGGCAGAGACCACCGACCGCGGTCAGATTGGACTCCGAAACCTCTTGCAGCATCGGCCAGAGCGGTGTCGTTGGTCCAGATCTCGGCGTAGGCCCGATAGTTGGAATAGAACACGGCGATCCGAAGTGGGCCCGGCTGATTCTTCAGGTGTTCGAGCGTTGCTCCCCACGCATGTGTCCCAGCGTTGAGGCACTCGGCGCCGGTGGGACGTTGCCCCTCCTGCTCGAAAATCGCCTGGTATGCACCGCCATAGGCGAACTGCTGCGCGATGAGGAGTTGGCCGACTCGGGCGATGAGGCCGAATCCATAGCTGTTTATGCCATGACCGCGATGGGCGAAGAGCCAGAAATCGGGACCCGACGGTGACAGCAATTCGGGGTTCCGGTCAAGCAACTCAAAGATCTCGAAGTAGGCCGACCACGGTTCAATTCGTCGATCGGTTCCCCATGCCCATCCCAATTCAGTCATCAGCAGGTGATCAACGAGGGTCGGGGGGACCGCCGGCGTGAGCAGTTCACTCCCTGAGAGGGTCTGGACC
>WLCQ01000021.1 GCA_009705225.1 Actinomycetota bacterium
GCGCTCGGCCTGCTCACCATCGCCGCACTCCGACGCTTCGGACGCCCCTGCACGATCATGGCGGTGGCGAAGTACCCCACCCAGCATCGCCTCGCTCTCGAACTCGGTGCCGACTCCGTGGTGCTCCCGCATGAACTCACCCGGGCCGTTCGTCGGGCCAGTGGCTCGCTCGCACTCGGCGATGGCGACATCATCCGACTCACCGGTGGCGCCGACCATGTCATCGACTGCGTGGGCAGCGAGGAAAGCCTCAGCGAGGCACTCGGCGTCGTGCGCCCCAAGGGCCGCATCACGATGGTCGGCATGCCCGGTCAGGTCTCAGTCGACCTCACCGGTCTCTGGCAGCGGGAGATCACGCTCGCCGGCGCCTATGCCTATGGCACCGAGACCCTCCCCTCCGGGCAGCGTCGCCGCACATTCGACCTTGCTTTCGAACTTGTGGAGGCGGCCGATCTCGGTCGCCTTGTCAGCGCCACCTATCCCCTCTCGCAGTTCGAGACCGCTATCTCCCATGCCGCGACCGCAGGTGCCCGCGGCGCAGTTCGCATCGCCTTCGATCTCCGCAACGAAAAGGAACGTAACCGTGCCTAGACCAGGGTTCGTACTCGACGTCGATCGCTCGACACCCCCGATCCTCTTCCATCACGGCGAGGGATTCCGACTCGAACGGCTCCCCGCCGGCCGCAGTCGCGTCATCTATCCGGCCGAGCCCATCGAGCCGCTCAAGAACCCGGACGCCGCCATTCGCCATGCGTTGGTCAACCCGATCGGCGACAGCGAACCACTCACGGCACTGCTCAAGCCGGGCATGAAGCTCACCATCGCATTCGACGACATCTCGCTTCCGCTTCCCCCCATGAAGCGACCCGATATTCGTCAGCGCGTCATCGAGGCCGTGCTCGAACTGGCCGCAGCGGCAGGTGTCGACGATGTCATGCTCATCGCCGCTCTCGCTCTGCACCGGCGCATGACCGAAGCGGAACTTCGTCATGCCGTCGGCGACCGCGTGTACGACGCGTTCGCACCTCAGGGTCTGCTGCTCAACCATGACGCCGAGGATCCCGACAACCTCCTGTTCATCGGCACCACCGAGAAGGGCGAGGAGGTCGAGATCAACAAGCGGGCCGCCGAGAGCGACCTCATCATCTACGTCAACATCAATCTCGTCTCCATGGACGGCGGCTGGAAGTCCACCGCCACCGGCCTCGCCAGCTACCGCTCCCTGCGTCATCACCACAATGTGCGCACGATGCAACATTCCCGATCCTTCATGGATCGTCACGCGTCCGAGCTGCATTCGGCCAACTGGCGTATGGGCAAGGTGCTCAAGGACTCCGGTGTCAAGGTCTTCCAGATCGAGACCACGATGAACAACAACGTGTTCGGCACCGAAGGCCCGATGAGCGTGCTGCAGAAGCGCGAGTGGGAGTGGAGCCTCTCCGATCGCATTTCGATGGCCGGCATGAAGACCGCGCTTGATCTGATGCCGCAGCGCACCCGCCGGCAGATCTTCCAGAACTGGCAGGCCCCGCACGCGATGACCTCCGTGCAGGCCGGTGAGGTCGAGGCGGTACACGAACTCACCACCGCGAACGTCTACAAGCAGCATCTTGTACCGGTCGAGGGACAGACCGACATCATGACCATGGGTCTTCCGTACATCAGCCCTTACAACGTCAACTCGATCCTGAACCCGATCCTGGTGGCCTGTCTCGGTCTCGGGTACTTCTTCAACCTGTACCGCGGAAAGCCGCCGGTGCGCGAGGGCGGAGTGCTCATCATGAGTCACCCCACACCATGGGAATTCCACCCGGTGCACCATCCCAGCTACATCGACTTCTTCGAGCAGGTGTTGTCGGAGACCACCGACCCGATCCGAATCGAAGCCGAGTTCGAGAAGTCCTTCGCCGAGGACGAGTGGTACCGCCATCTGTACCGAACCAGCCACGCCTATCACGGTGTTCATCCGTTCTACATGTGGTACTGGTGCTCGCACGCCCTCCAGCATCTGGGTCAGGTCATCATCGTCGGTGGCGATGTCCGCGCTGTTCGCCGACTCGGGTTCAAGCCGGCCAGCACATTGCAGGATGCGCTCGAGATGGCCAGTGATGTGGTGGGTCGCGACGCCACCATCACGCACATCCACAATCCGCCCATTCTCATGGCCGACGTTCACTGAGGCCTGTGCCCATGGCCCGCATGCCCATCAATCGTTCGCAGACCACATCGGTCCTGAAGCGACTCCCCATCAACCGCGTTGTTGCCAACACGGTTGGTCGCACCAACGCGTCGGTCGGCCGAATCGCCCGCTCAGTCCTTCGCGAACCAACCGTTCCCGCTGGCGTGCACAAGGAGCAGAAGATCAGCACGGTCGGGGCCAACTACGACACCGATTGGGCCCGCAATTATCCCGCTCGGTTCGCCCGACTGCTCGTGCGCACCATCGTGATCAAGCCGATCGTTGAGGCGCTCGCCAGCCCCACGATCATCGGCGCCGACCGCCTCGCCGATGTCGATGGCCCGGTCATCTTCGCGGCCAACCATCGCAGCCATGCCGATACACCTCTCATGATGACCGCCGTTCCCGAACCATGGCGCGACCGACTCTTCATCGGAGCAGCTGCCGACTACTGGTTCACCAATCGCATCTCCTCGCCGTTCTCGGCACTCGTCATCGGAGCGATCCCAGTAGAACGCAAAAAGGTGTCCCGCACCGCGATCGATACCTCGCTCGAACTGCTCAATGAAGGCTGGTCGATGCTGATCTTCCCTGAGGGCGCCCGTTCGCCCGATGGTTGGGCCCAGGAGTTCACCGCCGGAGCGGCGTTCCTCGCGATCAAGGCCGGCGTTCCTGTGGTGCCGGTCTTCCTGATCGGCACCGACAAGGTGTGGCCGAAGGGATCGAAACTCCCCAAGCGGGCGGAGGCCACGGTGGTGTTCGGCTCCCCCATCACGGCCCTGCCAACCGACGACAACCGATCGTTTGCTCACCGGATCGAGGATGCCGTGGCCATGGTCGCCGACGAGCACAGCACGGATTGGTGGCAGGCCAGACGGCGGGCTGCTGCTGGAACCACTCCCTCACTGCAGGGCCCACCGGCCGCTTCGTGGCGCCGCTCATGGGCCCGGTCCGAGCCTCGCCGCAGCGGCGGGCGTCGAACATGGCCCTCGGTCTGATCCCCGCGATCGGTCTCAACTGATGACCGCCGCTGGGGTCGGTTACTGCGCGGCCGTGGTACTGGCCGCACTGTTCGCCACCGCATCAATCGCAAAACTGCGTGATCTTCCGGCCACACTCACCCAGTTCACCGATCTCGGTCTTCCACGCCCGGGCGTGTTCACCCGGATCGTGCCGCTCGCCGAACTGGCACTCGTCACCCTGCTGCTCGTGGTTCCTGCCGTTGGAGCGATTTTCGCACTGGTGACCCTTGCGTTCTTCACCACCTTTCTCGTCGGCCGAGTCCGAGCGGGAATCACTGCGCCATGCGCCTGCTTCGGGGCCACGGTGAGCACTCCGCTCTCCCGCGTCGACATCGTGCGCAACCTCATGCTCATGGCGCTCGCCGGTCTGGTGCTCATGGCCACACGTCCGATCGCACCGGCACCTTTGGACCTCCTCGCGATCGGCATTGTGATCGCCGTCGGAGCCGGACTGCTCGCTGTCCTGCGACGCCGGTAACCTCTGGCCACCATGACCGACCCGTGGGGCAACCCCCTCCCGCAGTCATCCGACCCGATGGCGCCAGTTCCGACGCCAGCTCCGGTTCCGGCGCAGACTCCTGACCCCGCCCCGCCGTCAACCGAACTTCCTGCGCCGCCTCCCCCAGTCGCACCATCGAACCCGGCATGGCCCGGTGTTCCGGTGGCGCCGGCGCCGCCCTCGAATCCGGCATGGCCGGCAGGACCTCCGCCGCAGATCTCCCTGCCCAAGACCTCTGGGACGGCTGTCGCCTCACTCGTGCTCGGCATCACCTCGTTGACCTGCTCGGGGTACCTCGGCTTCGTGTTGGCGCCTCTCGCCGTGATTTTCGGCGTGCGCTCGCGTCGCACCATCGCCGCCTCCAATGGTTGGCGGCGGGGCGACGGTATGGCCGTTGCCGGCATCGTGCTCGGCATCATCGGCATCGTCGTCTCGATCATCTACCTGGTGTTCGTGCTCCGGAACCCTCAATTCATCCAGGACTTGATCGACCGGCTGCCGACAACCACCACGGTCGACACTGGACGATCCGGCCTGAACAACGCCTGACGCAGAACCAGCTAGCGCCTGATGAGGTCGGCAGGCCTGTTGTCTATGATCGAACAAGTCGTGCGGACGCATTGTCGCCGACTATTGAGAAAGGCTCCCCCATGGCTGTTGCTGCCAACACTCCGATCGAACTGATCAACGCCGTCTACGGCCGCCTCGCCGAGCGAATCACGCTCGGCCGTGAGCGCCTCGGCCGTCCTCTTACCTTTGCCGAGAAGGTTCTCATCAACCATCTGCGCGATCCGCAGAACCAGGAACTCGAGCGCGGCCGCAGCTATGCCGATCTCGACCCCGATCGCGTCGCCATGCAGGACGCCACCGCTCAGATGGCATTGCTGCAGTTCATGACCGCCGGTCTTCCCGAGGCTGCAGTCCCCTCCACCGTCCACTGCGACCATCTCATCCAGGCCAAGAGCGAAGGCCGCATCGATCTCGCCGTGGCCAACGATGTCAACGCCGAGGTCTACGACTTCCTTGAGTCCGTCTCGGCCAAGTACGGAATCGGGTTCTGGAAGCCGGGCTCGGGCATCATCCATCAGGTCGTGCTGGAGCAGTACGCATTCCCCGGCGGGATGATGATCGGCACCGACAGCCACACACCCAATGCCGGCGGTCTCGGCATGATCGCCATCGGTGTCGGCGGGGCCGATGCCGTCGACGTCATGACCGGCTATCCGTTCAATGTCCGTTGGCCGAAGCTCATCGGCGTCAAGCTCACCGGCACGCTTTCGGGCTGGTCAGCACCGAAGGACATCATCCTCGAGGTGGCCCGCATCCTCACCGTGAAGGGTGGCACCGGAGCCATCGTCGAGTACTTCGGTCCCGGCGCTGAATCCATCTCCTGCACCGGCAAGGCCACTATCTGCAACATGGGGGCCGAGATCGGCGCCACCACCTCGCTGTTCCCCTATGACGCCGCCATGGGTCGCTACCTCGCATCGACTGATCGCGCCGACGTGGCTGCGGCCGCCGACGCGCACGCCGCCCATCTCCGGGCCGACGACGAGGTGCTCGCCGATCCGTCGGCGTACTTCGATCAGGTCATCGAGATCGATCTCTCCACCCTCAAGCCCCTCATCAACGGACCCCACACCCCGGACCGTGCCCGCAAGGTGAGCGAACTCGGCGCCGAAGCCGCTGCCGAGGGCTGGCCGATGGAGATCTCCTCGGCCCTCATCGGTTCCTGCACCAACTCCTCCTACGAGGACATCAGCCGCGCCGCCAGCATCGCCCGCTTCGCCGCCGATAACGGTCTGGTGGCCAAGACTCCGCTGCTGGTCACGCCCGGCTCTGAGCAGGTGCGAGCCACCATCGAACGCGACGGTCTTCTTGCCGACCTCGAGCGCATCGGCGCCACTGTTCTCGCCAATGCCTGCGGCCCCTGCATCGGCCAGTGGTCGCGCAGCGATGTCGTCGAGGGTGACACCAACATCATCGTCACGTCCTACAACCGCAACTTCCCCAAGCGAAATGATGGCCTTGCCTCGACGCTGGCTTTCGTCACCTCGCCCGAAACCGTCGTCGCGATGGCGCTGGCCGGTCGGGTGGATTTCGATCCCACCGTCGACACGCTCACCAACGCTTCAGGCGAGTCGGTCACCATTCCGGTTCCCGAGGGAATGGAACTCCCCAGCAAGGGCTTCACGCCCGGCGAGAGCAGTTTCATCGCCCCGCCCGCCGACTCCTCAAATGTGTCGGTGAAGGTGTCGCCCACCTCCGATCGCCTGCAGTTGCTCGAGCCCTTCGACGCATGGGATGGCAAGGACTTCATCGGGCTCCCCATTCTCATGAAGGCCAAGGGCAAGTGCACCACCGACCACATTTCGGCGGCGGGCCCGTGGCTCAAGTACCGCGGTCACCTCGAGAACATCTCGGGCAACATGTTCATCGGTGCGATCAATGCGTTCAACGACGCTGTCGGCCAGGGCAAAGATCAGCTCGACGGTTCAACCCGTTCGTTCCCCGATATCGGCAAGCACTACCACGAGGCCGGACAGAGCTGGGTGGCCATCGGTGATGAGAACTACGGCGAGGGTTCCTCTCGTGAGCACGCCGCCATGGAACCCCGTTTCCGCGGCGCCAAGGTCGTGTTCACCCGCAGCTTCGCCCGCATTCACGAGACCAACCTCAAGAAGCAGGGCGTGCTTCCGCTCACGTTCGCCGATCCGGCGACCTACGACCTCATCGATGAGGACGACCGCATCAACGTGCTGGGACTTGCCGAACTCACTCCCGATGCGCCCGTGGCCTGCCAGATCGTGAAGCCCGACGGCTCGACCATCGACTTCCAAGGTCTGCACACCATGAACGATGAGCAGATCGGTTGGTTCCGCGCCGGCGGTGCTCTCAACATCATCCGCCAGCGTCAGGGAGTCTGAGCCCGGCGGTCACCGCCGAACTACTCTCTGTGCGATCCGTCACAGGGCGATGCCCGTGACATCACGCAGAGGGGGCTCCACGTGACCGAAGCATCCACCGCCGAAGTCGGCGGCACAAACGAGATCAACAGCAGCAATTCCGGCTTCAGTACCGAACTTGCTCCCTTGCTCCGCGCCAGCATCGCGGCGTGCGCGGCCGGTGCCGCGGCCATCCATCTCGCGATGGTGCCCGCCCATATGTCCGAATGGGCAGCCGAGGGCGTGGCATTCGTGATCTCGGGTTGGATCCAGTTGGCAATCGCCGCCCTCGTGCTGGTGCGCAATCGTCGCTGGGTGCTTCTCACCTCGATCATCTCCAGTGCGCTGTTCATCGGCGCCTACGTCGTGACCCGCACCGTCGGCGCACCGTTCGGCCCGATGCAGGGCGTCACCGAACCCCGCGCGTTCGTCGACCTGGCCTGTGTGGGGCTCGAAGTTGCTCTGCTGGCGCTCTCAGCGCTCGCGATGTACCGGCCACGCACCACAGCAAGCTGGAATCAGCAGGCCATGGTGTTCGCCTCGATCATCCCGGTCGCCACCTTGCTGTTCGCCACCACCGCCGTCACCTCGGAGAGCGCAAGCAATCATGCCCACGCCTGCCCGAAGGGCCAGATCACCGCTCCCAAGCCCAAACTCGCTGCTGGCTCCTCGGCGGCCACCACCTCCACCACTCTCGCTGCCGATGGCCACGATGACCACGCCGGCATGGCCTGTGTGCCAGAGAACGACAACGGGTACTCACTGCTGGGTAACGGCCACCATCACCCAATCGTGAACAACCCGCTTGATCCGGTCACCCAGGCGGCGCTGGACAAGCAGTTGGCGATCACCCGCGAGGTAGCACTGCAGTATCCGACTGTGGCCTCCGCTGTGGCTGCCGGGTACAAGAAGGCTGGCCCGTACTCGCCTGGCCTCGGCTCCCACTACACCAAGAGCACTCCCGCTGAATTGAACGCCAAGGGGGTCATGGATGAGGAGGCTTTGCGTCATCCGCTGTCATTGCTCTACTTCGGAAACGATCCCGATTCCGAGCTGGTCGGCTTCATGTACTACTCGATAAGCGCGGTCGAACCCACCGGATTCGTAGGCACCAACGATGTCTGGCACAGCCACACCGACATCTGCCTCAAGAGCGGGCCCGATGGTGTCGACGCTCCGTTCGGCGCCGATCTGCAAGCCACCAATGAACAGTGCGCCCAGGTGGGCGGCTTCATGCTGAAGCAGACCCAATGGATGATCCATGTCTGGACAGTTCCCGGCTACGACAACCTCATTGGTGGCACGTTCCAGGAAGAGAACAACAAATTGGCCTGCTCCGATGGCACGTATTACGTGCTGCCTCCGGAGGAATGGGCTGATAACCCCGTGAACATCTGCCGTTCGAAGGCTCCGGGCGATCCCTCAGCAAAACGCGTGGCGTAAGACGCGGCTCATGAGACCCATCTCCTGAGGCCCATCTGCTGAGTCGCCGCTGGTCTGAAGCTGCCTGCCGCTTCTCTCTGACAGATCAGCGACGGGGCAGATCGAGAAGTTTCGCGGCATCGTCGGGCGTTGCGACCTGCACGCCGAGACGATCGCAGAGTTCAACGGCCTCGGTGACGAGTTCCGCATTCGTCGGGGTGCGGTCACCAGCGTGGAACTCGAGCCCCAGATGGATATGGCCGCCACGCTGCACGGCGTACTCGGCCAATCCGCTGGCCACGACATCGCCACCCACCACTGAGACCGCCCACGGCACCGGACAATCGCCAAGGATGTCGAGGTATGCGTCGAGTCCGCCCCGGGTGGCTGGCAATCCGAACGGTGCGCCCATGTAGCCATGTTCAGTCGAGAGGTAGAACTTCAGCATTGAACCCTGCGGCAATCGGCCGGCCCGCCACCACGAAAGCGCACAGCGCAGGAATCCGGGCTCGTAGATGGCGAGGCTCGGACCGACTCGGTCGCGTGTGGCCTGCTCCATCTGCAAAGCAATGGCGTCGAAAGAGTTCGTATAGACGAACGATCCAACGGGGATGCCTTCAGCGTTGACACCACCCAGATTCAGCGAACCGGGATCGCACAGACTGACCCGCAACAACCCGGTTGCCGCCAACAGTTCGAGATGGCGGATATCGAGAATTCCATCGACCACATTGGCGGTGGGATAGAGCAGGGCGTCGGGCCGTTCGGCGAACACCGACGCCCATCCGGCCAGATACTCAGCGGCAACCGCTTCGGGATCGCCGAACACCGCACCATGGTTATGCACGATCGCAGCACCGGCCGCGAAGCAGGCCAGCGCATCTGCGGCCACTTCCTCGGCAGATTTCGGAACATGCGGATTCCTGGTCCGAGGCGTGAAGCCATTGATGGCTGCTTCGATGATGACCGACGATCGCTCCATCGCCCGACCCTAGAACAGCCGACGGAAACACTCCCCCGAAAACGCCCACCTGAAATCTGGCGCCAAGAACGTGCCCATAAAAACACCAAAGCCGACTCTTTGAGTCGGCGTTGGAGGAGCTTCTCCATCAGAGGGGGGATCTGATGTGGGCTCGAGCCGCAGCGATCAGAGGGGGGACTCTTCACAGTGCTGCAGCGATGTATTGACAGTATGCCCGTAAGTTACCGATGAGTCAAGTGATTAAGCACTAAAGATGTGAGCCAGGGTTCGGAACGCGGGACGGTACGCTCGGGTTCCCCCAAAGATCGTTGCGATGACAGATCACTCCCCCACCGAACGACCCGTTCCACGGACACTCGTGGCATTGCGCGCTGCTGTTCCCGGTGTCGTCCGGGCCGGGGTCGAAACCGTCTCCACGGTGCACGGAGAACGTCCGGTGATGCGCGTTCGGGTGGGCGCCACTGATCGAGCCGGGGCGCTCACCCCTCGTGATGGCGAGACCATCGCCGCCGCCGCCCAAACGGCACTGCAGCAACGCCTTCCGGTCGTGGTCGACATCGCCTCCACCGGTGCAGATATCCGTGAGGGTCTTGCTGCCCTGCATGGATGGGGGCTGGCGGCGAGGGCCCTCACCGCATGTTCGGGCATTGTGCCCACGATCATGACCGTCGACGGGCCGGCGGTATCGGGGCCGGCATTGTTATTGGGACTCGCCGATCACGTGATCATGACCAATGACGCCTATGCCTTCGTCACGGGTCCACATATGGTGCGCCAGTTCACGGGCGAGCCCATCACCGCCGTTGAGCTCGGCGGCTCCGGACTCCATGCTCGGGTCACGGGTGTGGCCGCACTGGTCGTCGCTGACGCTGCCGCTGCCGATGCCGCCGTTGAGGCATTGTTCGACCTACTCCCGGGACATAACGACGAGTTGCCGCCGCGCATACCGACCGACGATCCGGCTGATCGGTCCACTCCAGAGGCGGGGGCCATCATCCCGGACACCGCCACGGGCAGCTACGACGTGCGCTCCGTCATTCGCGCCATCGTCGACGACGGCGAACTGCTCGAACTCCGTGCGGCTTGGGCGCCCAACCTTGTCACTGCATTCGCGGCGATCGACGGACGACCGGTCGGCTTCGTGGCCAACCAGCCTTGCGCTCTGGCCGGCACGCTCGACATCCCGGCGTCACAGAAGGGCGCCCGTTTCGTCTCGTTCTGCGATGCCTTCAATATTCCGATCGTCACGCTGGTGGATACACCCGGGTTCTATCCGGGCAAAGACCTCGAATGGCGCGGAATGATCCGCCATGGGGCCCAGATGGCGTTCGCGTATGCCCGGGCCACCGTGCCCCGGGTGAACGTGACCTTGCGGAAGTCCTACGGCGGCGCGTACATCGTCATGGACTCCAAACGGATGGGCAACGATCTCGCTCTGGCGTGGCCATCAGCGGAGATCGCTGTGATGGGTGCCAAAGGTGCGGTCGAAATCCTGCACCGCCGGGCATCGGTCGAGGAACGGCTCGAACTCGAGGCGGCGTACGAGGCCAGGCTGCTCAGCCCCTACATCGCTGCTGATCGGGGCTTCATCGATGCGGTGATCGACCCGGCAGATACCAGACGCGAACTCGCCGCTGCTCTTGGCGTTCTCGAGGACAAGCGCGAGCAACTCCGACCTCGGGGTCACGACAACTCACCTCTCTGAGTCAGGCCAGATCCACTCGCCCATTGCGCAGCCGAGGTGTTGCGCATCGATCAACCTTTTGAGAACGGTCGATGAACCACTCGTCTGACGGTTCCGACGGCTCGGTTCGCCCACTAGGATCGAAATGTGCCTGAGACTGTGACCATCACCGATAACCGCACCGGCGAATCCATCGAGGTTCCGATCTCCAACGGTGGTGTCGACGCCACCTCGTGGTCGAAGCTCATGCCGGGTATCTGGTTCTACGACCCTTCATTCGGCGCCACCGCCGCTGCCTCCAGCTCGATCACCGAGCTCGATGGTGAAGCCGGCATCCTGCGCTACCGCGGCTATCCGATCGAACAGCTCGCCGAGAATTCCACGTACCTCGAGGTCGCGTACCTGCTCATCAACGGTGAGCTCCCCGATGCGCAGCAGTACGAGACATGGAAACACGACATCACCTATCACACGTTCATCCATGAGAACGTGCGTAAGCGTTTCATGGAGGGCTTCCACCACGACGCTCATCCGATGGGCATCCTCGTCTCCACCCTGGCTGCGTTGTCGACCTTCTATCCGGACGCCAAGGAGATCTTCGATCCCGAGAGCCGTCACAAGCAGATCATTCGGCTGATCGCCAAGATGCCCACCATCGCCGCAGGCGCCCATCGACACAGCGTCGGCATGCCGTTCGTCTACCCGGACAACAACCTCGACTTCTGCTCCAACTTCCTGTCGATGATGTGGAAGGTCGCCGAACCGCATTTCGAGCCCGATCCGGTGCTCTCCCATGCGCTCGACGTGCTGTTCATCCTGCACGCCGACCATGAGCAGAACTGTTCAACCACTGCCATGCGAGTCGTCGGCTCGTCGCACTCCGATGCATACTCCGCCAGCGCTGCCGCTGCTGCCGCGCTCTACGGCCCGCGCCATGGTGGCGCCAACGAGGCCGTCATCCGCATGCTCACCGAGATCGGCACCATCGACAACGTCGAGCCGTTCATCGCATCAGTCAAAGAGGGCAAGGGCCGTCTTCAGGGATTCGGTCACCGGGTCTACAAGAACTACGACCCGCGGGCACGAATCATCAAGAAGGTCGCCTACGACGTGTTCGAGGTCACCGGCAAGAACCAGCTCCTCGATATCGCCCTCAAGCTCGAGGAAACAGCGTTGAGCGACGACTACTTCATCAGTCGCAAGCTCTACCCGAACGTCGACTTCTACTCGGGCCTCATTTATCAGGCCATGGGTTTTCCCATGGAGATGTTCACAGTGCTGTTCGCAATCCCGCGTGTCGCTGGTTGGCTGGCGCACTGGAACGAGATGCTCGACCAGGACGCCCGTATCGCCCGCCCGCGCCAGCTCTACACCGGCGCCGAGGTTCGCGACTACGTGCCGATGACCGCTCGCTGAACAAAGCCACCGGCGACCTTTCCGGTCGCGGCCCACATCTCAGTCGCAGACCTCAATGAGGATCTTGCCGGTATTGGCGTTGGACTCCATGGCTGATTGTGCCGAGGCAATGTCATCGAGCGAGAACCGTGAGTCGATCACGGGCGACAGTCGACCCTGATCGAACAGGGGAAGCATCTCGGCGACAAAGCGCTGGGTGATAGCGATCTTCTCCTCGATCGGCCGGGACCGCAGCACGGTTCCGATGATCGTGGCTCGCTTGGGAAGCAACATGCCGATGTTCACATCGGTGCGACCGCCGCCCATGGTGCCCACCTGCACGATGCGGCCACCGACACGAAGCGCCGAGATATTGCGGTTGACATAGTCGCCGCCGATGACGTCGAGCACCACGTCGACTCCTTCTCCACCAGTGAATCCCAGAGCGCCTTCGACGAAATCAGCAGTTGCGTAGTCAATGGCGAGATCGGCACCGAGGGTCTCGCACGCAGCGAGTTTTCCGGCCGATGCAGTGACGATCACACGCGCACCGATGGCTTTGGCGATCTGAATCGCTGCGGTGCCCACACCCGATGCACCTGCATGTACGAGTGCCGTTCGACCAGATGTGAGCCCTCCCTGCACGACGAGTGCATCGAAGGCGGTGATGAACACCTCCGGGATGGCGGCGGCGTCACGGATCGACACACTGCCCGGTAGTGGCATCGTCTGGCGTTCGTGGACCACCAGACGCTCGGCGTAGGCACCGCCGCCGACGATGCCCATGATCTCGTCTCCAACCTTGAGCGCCGAAACCCGCTCGCCCAGGGCGATCACGCGACCGGCGAACTCCATACCGGGAATCTCCGGTGCAGGAACCGGGAATCCGGCGAGCGGCGGGCTCGGGTACAACCCGCGACGCTGCAGCAGATCAGCGCGATTGAGCGCCGTGGCCACCACCTCGACGAGAACCTCCTCCGGTCCGGCAATCGGATCAGCCACATCGACGACGCGCAGCACATCGGTGTCGCCATACTCGTTGAGAACCACTGCCCGCATCGAAACTCCAGTTCGCGCATCCACCCGGATGCCATCGGACCCAGAGCCTACGATCGACCCACGAGCGAAACGTTCGTACGAGCGGAGGATCCGATGACCGGCGTAGAATCTGGCATGGCAACTGACACAATCCATCATCGCACCTGCCCGTTGTGCGAAGCCTCCTGCGGTCTGGAACTCACCATCCGCGACGGCGCCGTACTGCGTATCCGCGGCGACCGCGACAACGTTCTGTCACGCGGATTCATCTGCCCGAAGGGTTCGGCCCTGCAGAAACTGCATGAGGACCCCGATCGTCTGCGTGCCCCCATCGTGCGCCGCGGCGATGACCCGGCAACCGCCACCTGGGAGCAGGTCAGTTGGGACGAAGCATTCGCCATCGTCGAAGAAGGGCTGCGCGGCGTGCAGGACCGCCATGGTCGCGATTCCGTGGCCGCCTACTTCGGGAACCCCGGTGTTCATTCACTCGGTGCAGTGATCTTCAACGCCCCACTCATCCGAGCCATGGGCTCGAAGAACATCTACTCCGCGTCCACCGTCGATCAGATGCCCAAACATGTGTCGAGCGGATACCTGTTCGGCAATCCCATCTCGATTCCCGTACCCGACCTCGATCGCACAGATTTCCTGTTCATGCTCGGCGCCAACCCGTATGAGTCCAACGGATCGCTCTGCACCGCTCCGGACTTCCCGGGCCGCATGAAGGACATCCGCGACCGCGGCGGTCGTATCGTCACCGTCGATCCTCGCAACACCAAGACGGCTCAGAATTCCGATGAATGGATCCCCATCCGTCCCGGCACCGATGCCCATCTGCTCGTGTCGATGTTGCAGGTGCTGTTCGCCGAGGATCTCGTGGATCTCGGTTCGGTTGCAGAGTTCACGTCTGGTGTGGAGGAGATCGCGGCAGCAGTCGCCCCATTCACGCCCGAGCGAGCCGCAGCCATCACGGGCATTCCCGCCGAAACCATTGTGCGTCTGGCTCGCGAACTCGCCACCGCTCCGACTGCAGCGGTGTACGGCCGCATCGGCACCCATACCGTCGAGTTCGGCAGTCTCGCCTCCTGGGCCGCTGAGGCACTCAACATCTGCACCGGCAATCTCGACTCCCCCGGCGGCATGATGTTTCCGCTCGCCGCCCACGAGTCGGGTCGAGGGAAGGGCAAGGGGCGTGGCTTCACCACTGGTCGTCGTCATAGCCGCGTGCGCAACTACCCCGAGATCCGAAGCGAATTCCCCGTGGCCACGTTGGCCGAGGAAATCACCACCCCCGGCGATGGTCAGGTGCGTGCGCTCATCACGGTTGCCGGCAATCCGGCGCTGAGCACCCCGAGCGCCGATCGCCTCGACGCCGCGCTCAACGAACTCGAGTTCATGGTGTGTGTTGACCCATGGCTCAACGAGACCACCCGCCATGCCAACGTGATCCTCCCTCCGCCCAGCGCGCTCGAGCGCAGCGATTACCACCTGGCATTCCTCGCCATGGCGGTGCATAACTTCGCCGAATGGTCCGGACCGCTGTTCCCCACCGACTCGCTGCAGGAGAGCGACATCCTCGCCCGCCTCGCACTCATCGTCACCGGTCCCGAGGCCGGCTCCGATCCGCAGGCGCTCTATGACCTCATGATCGATGGCGCGCTGCAGGGCGCCATCGCGCTGCCCGACTCCCCCATCGCCGACCGCACGGTCGATGAACTCAAGGCGATCGTCACCGCTGATCCCGATCGCATGGCCGTCGACCACATCGTCGACATCATGATCCGCACCGGCGCCTATGGCGACTGGTTCGGAGCCGATCCCGATGGCCTGTCACTCGATGTGCTCGCCGATTCGCCGCACGGTGTCGACCTCGGTGATCTCAAGCCCCGCCTCCCCAGTCACCTGCGCACCGAATCCGGCACCATCGAACTGGCCAACCCGGCCATTGTTCGCGACTTCGCCCGACTCGAAGCTTCCTTCACCGGACCGCTCGCCGACCCGAGCACGCTCGTGCTGGTGGGCCGCCGCGACCTCCGCTCCAACAACTCGTGGATGCATAACGTCAACGTGCTGGTGAAGGGTAAGGAGCGCTGCACCCTCAACGTGCATCCTGACGACGCTGAACGGTTCGGTCTCACCGACGGTGGCGAAGCAACGGTGGCGTCTCGCGTTGGTTCGTTGGTCATCCCGGTGGAGGTCACCACGGACATCCTCCGCGGCGTCGTCAGCATTCCGCATGGCTGGGGCCACTCGCTGCCCGGTGTTCGTGCCGGCATCGCCGTTGGTCGTCCGGGCGTCAACACCAATGTGCTCACCGATCCCGAACAGCTCGATCCGCTGTCGGGCAACGCCGTGCTCAACGGCATTCCGGTCACCGTCGTTCCTGCCTGATCCATCGGCGCGGCCTTCACGGGCTCGCAAGTGAACCAACCTTGGTCTACGGCTCCTCGATGATCGGGAACGGTGCGTTCGCGTTGACTTCGGCCTCGGCATCTGCGCGGATGGTGCGCGTGAGGATCAGGAACACGAGTCCCCACATGAGGCTCGTGACCGCGATGATGCTGATGGTGGCCGAAGGCCCGATAATCCCGCTCACCGTTCCGGCGAACACCAATGAGATGCTCATGGCAAGGGTGACGAACGCGGCATCGGCGGCGAAGATCCGGCCGCGCAGTTCGTCGGGGGTGGTGAGGTTGAGGCCGTAGGTGGTGAGAGACCACTGGGCCCCACCACCGAAATGGGCGAGCGCGACGAGTACGAAGGCAACCAGCAACCACGGCACGATCGACACGAACAGGTACATCGTGCCGTACCAGATTGCGGCGAATCCGCAGGCCAACAACACGCCATGGATGCCGCGTCGAACCAAAGAGCGCACCAACAGTGGTCCGATCAGCACGCCGACGCCGCGGCCGGCCAGCAACAGACCCGTAGCCGCATCGGTGCCGTGGAACTTCGACGTCGCGAGCACAGCGAGGAGACCGACGACTCCCGCTCCGAACCCGAAACCCACATGCGAACCCAGAAGGGCAAGGATCGTCGGGTGCTTGCGGGCATGGCGAAGTGCCTCAACCGAATCGTGAATGGGACGCATGCGGGGTGCCACCGTTCCGACGGCCCGTTCGGCCTGCAGCGACTCTCGAATGCTGACGATGAGCAGACCAGCGATGACGAAACTGGCTGCATCAGCCAGGAATGCCGCATCGCGTCCGAATGCGACTGTGAAGGCCGCACCCAGTGCCGCTCCCACCGCCAGCATCGCGCCCCAGGTGGACCCCATGAGCGCAGCCGCCGTGGGCAGTTCCTCTTCGGTGACCAGATTGGCCACGCCTGCCTGAGCGGCTGGTCCGAAGAATGCGCCCAGTGCGGTGACCCCTCCCTGTGCGACGAACACGAACCACGGCATCCCTTGCCCGGCCAGCAGGAACGTGAGCGCGACAGCCGCCTGCAGGAACGAGGCCAGAATCATGATCCGCCGGCGGTCGAATCGATCAGCCATCGGCCCGGCAATCGGGCCCATGATGAAGGTGGGCAGGGTCTGGGCCACCCAGAACACCGAGGCGAGAAGATCCGATCCGGTGGCGTCGAGCAGCAGACCGAGCGCGGCAACAGTGGCGAACCAATCACCGGCATAACTGATGAGCTGCGCGAAGAAGAGTCGGCGGAACGCGCCATTGGATCTGAGCAGTGGCCACATCGGGGGCTGTGGTCCGGATCAGACGGGGAACGTCAGGGAGACGATCGCTGCGTTAGCACTCATGTCGGCTGGAACCCGTCGAGGATCCCGGTGAGGCCGGTGGGAGCATGGGGACCGAACACCAACTGCTCGAGCACACCGACACCTACACGGTCTCCCATTCGCACCCGGCACAAGGTCTGGATGTGAATGCTCGAAGGGTCGAGCGGAGCGAAGTCTTCGAGGGCGATTGACTCGCCGCCCACCTCCAACTCGCCATGGATCGAACCATGCGCCCAGTGCGGATGCATGTAGCCAATGCCGCGCATTCGGAATGTGTAGAACGGCTCGAACTCGATGCGATCCACCGAGCCATCAGCATGGGTGACCTCAATCGCTGCGGATTCCATTTCGCGCTTTCCGGGCTGCCATTGCAGTTCGTAGGCGACACCTTCGAGTTCCTCAGCCTTTGGCACATCGCCGTAGGTGGGAGCAGCGGGCGAATCGAGCACCGGCACAACCAGCGCGCTCTGCATCCACCGGCTGCCATCGCTGTGTTCGAACAATGCGAGATGGGTGCAGATGTCGTCGAAGTGAAGCGGCGCCCACAACCAGAAGATCTCAGGAGCAGCGGCGGGAAAGTTGGTGGGTGCCTGTGTGCCCACACCGCGCACGCCCCATGAACGGTCGCGAACACCGAAGGTGGTTTCAGCTGATACCTCGATGGTGCGGTCGCCGACGGTGACCGTGCCCTCCCATGTTCCCCACTGGGTAAGACGGGTGTAGTCCATGATCTTCGTGCTGTTCCGCACGATGGTCTGCTTCGGTTCCTCGATTGCCGCGGTGCGGGCCCGGAACAGCAGGTTGCCGGAAAGACCGTGCTCGTTCGGAGCGATGACAAGACGAATCTGGCGCAACGGCTCGACAACTTCGACCGTGATCGGCCCGATGGTGGTTGCCCGATCGATGGGCATGAGGCCGGAGGCGAACACCGAATGCTCAACACCGTCGATCACGAAACTGAATGCCGCGTCGACGACACCACGGTTCGGGTAGTGGCCCATGGCACCACCGATCATGAATGCACCATCACGATCGAACCCGTTGAAGAAGTAACGGTCGTAATGGTTTGGATCAGCGGAGACTGTCTGGGCGATGGGATCGCCGGTCTGGTGGATCGGAAAATCGTCGAATGGCGTGAGCATGGTTCCCCCTCGAACAGCGCAGGGACACAGTCTGCCCCAGCGGTTGAGGCCGAACGTCAAACGCTCAGGATGAGGGCCTGATCAGGACCGAGATGCGCTGGTAGGCCTCTCGGATCGGCCATGTCGGATGCCAATATCACAGTGGCTCCGAGCGGCATCAGCGACTCGTCAATTTCCGTACTCTCATTAGTCATGTTGATGAGGATGTGGCAGATTCCGGCATCGCTATGTCGACTGAACGCGAGCACACCGTCGGGTGCGTTGAGCAGTGACAGGTCGCCCTCGCGCAACTCCGGATGGGCTTTGCGAAGGGCCAGAAGCCGTCGGTAGAGGTGCAGCGTCGATCCCGGATCCTCCTGCTGGGCGACACGGTTGCGGAAGCCCGCCTCGGGGGGCAGCGGCAGCCAAGGCGCAGCGTTCCCGTTGGTACCGGTGGGCCAGCCACAACCTTCGGTGCCGTCCCATGGCAGTGGACCGCGGCAGCCATCGCGACCACCAGGGTCGACAACCTGCCCAGGTGCGATCTCGGAATCCAGCAGTCCAAGTTCTTCGCCCTGATAGAGGAACGGCGTGCCCCGCAGTGTGAGCAACAGCACCGCAGCCGCGCGAGCGCGAGCCTCGGAGCGACGAGCAGTCGTTGCCGCGTCCTCTCCCCTGCGCTGCGCCGCGAGGTCGTAGCGGGTTCGGTGCCGGGGGTTGTCATGGTTCGACAGCACCCAGGTGGGCCACGCGCCACGCGGGTCGAGCGTGGCTTCGGTCTCCTCGATCGACGACCGCCAACGATCGGCGCTCCACGGCGAATACAACGCCGGGAAGTTGAACGCCATATGCACCTCATCGCCGTCGCCGTAATAACTGGCGATCGCTTGGGTGGTCATCAGGTAGATCTCTCCCACGAGCACCCGGTCGTCGGGATAGGAATCCACCAGCGAGCGGATAGCCCGCACTCGTTCATGGGTGACCGGAACATCGTTGAGTGCACAATGCGGAATGCCGGCGACCGCTGGCGGATCATCGGGCAGCTCGGGGAATTTGCCGATGGTGTGCAGAACATCGGCACGGAATCCGTCGACACCGCGATCCAGCCAGAACCGCAACACATCGTGCATGGCCTCGACCACTGCGGGTTCATCCCAGTTGAGATCAGGCTGCGCAGGATCGAACAGATGCAGGTACCACTCACCGGTGTCGGGATGCACACTCCACGCGGGTGCCGTGAGATCGAACGCGGCGACCCAGTTGTTCGGCGGCGTGCCGTCCTCATCTGGTTCTCGCCAGACGTACCAGTTGCGATGCTCCGCCGATTTCGCCGATGCAGCATCCAGGAACCACGGGTGCTGATCCGAGGTGTGATTGGGAACCCAATCGATGATGACGCGCAACCCCAGCGCATGGGCTTCGGCCAACATCGCATCGAACGCCGCCATGTCACCGAAGATCGGGTCGACATCGCAGTAGTCGCTGACGTCATAGCCGAAATCGGCCATCGGCGATCGGTAGAACGGCGAGATCCAGAGCGCATCGATACCAAGCCACGCGAGCTCTCCGAGATGCGCACGTATGCCCTCAAGGTCGCCGACCCCATCGCCATTCGAGTCAGCGAAGGACCGGGGATAGATCTGGTAGAAGACGGCCTCTCGCCACCATCGACTTGCCGGGCGCGGCGTCTCAGAGCCGCTGTTGTCCTCGTGCATCGCCAGACAGTAACGGCGAAGCACACCACACCGATGCCGTCGCCCTGACAGCCGTCAGGGCGACGGTGACAAAAGCAGGTACAGTCAAGAAAATTTTTGCGGACACTCGATCTCGATTATCGACGTGGACCAGCGAACCCTTGAGTGGAGTAGAGATGCCAACCAGACGAGCACGAGCGATGATCGGTGCGGCGTTCGCAGCGGCCTTCCTGGGGTTCACTCTCCTGCCAACAAGCGTGGCGAGTGCCGCTTCAACGAGCTACTACGCATGCAGCAGTGCCGGGAATCTCTTTCGCGTCACAACAACACCCCGTGCATGCCCGACCGGTTCGACCGCGGTCTCGGGCGCATTCATCGGTGCGGATCTCTCGGGAGTTGATCTTTCGGAATTGAACCTGCTCGACGTCAACCTGTCCGGTGCGAACCTCACCGGCGCCAACCTCACCGGCGCCCGTCTCAGGGGAACCAACCTCGCTAACACCAACCTCAGCGGTGCCACCCTCACCGGCGCCACCCTCACCGGCGTGGCCTCCGGCGGCATCACCGGTGACCCAACCCTCCCCAGTGGATGGTCGCTCATCGGCGGTTACCTCATCGGCGCTGGTGCCAACCTCGCGAACGCCAACCTCGTCTGGGCCAACCTCACCGGTGCAAACCTCACGGGTGCAAACCTCACCGGCGCAAACCTCTTGTTCGCGGACCTCACGAACACCATCGTCAAGAATGCCGATCTGACGAGCGCACGCCTCGGCTACACCAATCTCACCGGGACACGCTTCACGGGAGCCACCCTCACCGGCGTGACTTCCGGTGACATCACCGGTACCCCAATACTCCCGGGCAGATGGTCAGTGATCAACGGCTACCTCGTCGGCGCGGGCGCCAACCTCACGAATGCCAACCTCGCCGGTGCCAACCTCGCCGGAGCTCACCTCGTTGACACCCAGTTCACAAACGTCATCTTCACCGGCGCCAAGCTTTCGAATGCCAACTTCACAAACGCAATCCTCACAAATGGCAACCTCCTCGGCGCCAACCTCATGAACATCAACTTGAACAACGCCAACCTCGCAAATGTCAACCTCACAAACGCCAAACTCAAAGGCGCAACTCTCATCGGCGCGAACCTCGCAAACACCACCAACACCAACGCGACCCTGACCAACGCCAACTTCACCAACGCAACGTTCACAAACGCCAACCTCACAAACGCCAACCTCACAAACGCCACGCTCACCGGCGCCACGATGTGGAACACCATCTTCACCGGCGCCACCCTCACCGGCGCGACTTCCGGCGGCATCACCGGCAACCCAACCCTCCCCACTGGTTGGTCGCTCATCGGCGGTTACCTCGTCGCCTCGTGAATCAACGTGGGGCGCCAGAGACTGCCCGTGCTCTCGTGCGTGGAAACTGATTCCGCGCCAGAGCGCAGAGACGCAAACCGGCGAGACACCGACGAGTTCTGCTCCCGCAGAACGTCTTGTCTTACGGGACGAACACGATCTTGACGGCGGGATCAAGCATGCCTTCGGCAGCATCGTCGAACGAAACGACCTTGGTGATGATCGCTCCGGGATCGAGGCGTCCGGCGGTGACGAGGTCAAGGACAGCTGGCGCAGTCGCTCGAGCGTGCACGCGACTCACCTCGTAGCGAACCCCCTTCAGATACATCGACTGCAGCGGCAGCATCGATCGCGCCGACGCACCCCCGGACACGCTCGTGCACGTGCCACACGGTGCGGTGGCCGAGAGTGCGAGATCGCGTCCGGGGTCGAGAACGCAGGCATCCACGGTGATGGGAAACCGCTCGTCGCCAACGGCATCGGCCAGACGATCTACGGGCGCTTCAATGACAGATGCGCCCAGACCCGCGGCCAGTTGAAGTCGATCCTGATCGTGATCGACATAGACGACCCTCTCGCTTCCGAGCGCGACGGCACTGGCAACGGCATAGAGACCGACTGAAGGAGCGAGACCTCCGACCACCAGCACCGGAGCACCTGGGATTGCGGCCAATGGTTCGGCCACACAGCGATAGCCGTCGCTGACGTTGTCGGGAATTCCTGCGGCAACAACGGGGTCGAGTCCATCGGGCAGTGGCAGCAACATATGGTCAGCAAACGGCACGCGAACGAGGTCAGCGAGCGCTCCACCTAGATCAAGACCGCCATGCGGTCCCAGACCAAATGCTGTCCCGGATGCAACAGAGGCACATGCGTTGGAATGACCTCGCTGGCACGGCACACAATCTCCACAACTCGCTTGGAACGGCACGATGACTCGCTGACCGATCTGGAATCCGGAGACTGCGTCGCCAAGCTCGATGACTTCGCCGACCATCTCATGGCCCATGGCGAACGATGGTTTCATCGGATAGAGACCAAGGGCGATGGCGGGATCGAGATCGCAGCGGGCAACAGCGATTGGTCGAACGATCGCATCTCGCGGTCCGCTCACTCGCGGATCAGGAGTTTCCTGCCACGCCAGGTCGCCCGGTCCATTGAAGACGAGATGGCGCATGTCAATTTCCTCGCAAGAACCTGTTGAGTTGCTGCTGCATGCAGTTCACGAGGAAATCCTAGGAACTATCAGCGCGAGAGCTGGGTGGGAATTTCGCCGATTCAGCGAGCGACCGCTCGTTCGACGACGTCGCCGGTGGCGATGAGGAGGTCCTCGCGGCTGTGCGGTCCAATGAGCTGGAGGCTCGACGGGAATCCGCCCCCTGCTACCGGGACGGGGAGCGACAAGGCGGGTAGGCCGGTGACGTTGGCCAGCGGAGTGAAGCGGGCGAGCTCCAAGGTGATGTCGGTGGTGCCGATGAGAGGATCGTCGAGACGGGGCGGCAGGATCGAAATCGTCGGCATGGCGAGGAGCTGCACCCGCTCGAAGATTCGGCACAGCGATTCCGTCAGGCGATTGGCCTCGGCCCGGGCCTCGGCGTGGAGCGAAGTCAAGGCCGACCCGAGAGCAATCATCTCCAGCACCTCATCGCTGAGGCCGGCGGGGTCGGTCTCAGCGAGATGATGGTCGGAATCCCAGAGTTCGGCGAAGTAGAGGGTCACGAAGGCGTTACCGAGCGCCTCGATCTCGCTCGGGTCGACCACGACCACCTCGAAGCCAGCGGCCGCGAGAGCAGCATCAACTGCGGCGTCAACCACCGGGTCAGCGTGGGTGGCGACCCTGCCAACGACCGTGGCCGCGGCCGTTGCTCGGGCAAAACCGGGCTCGAGGAGCTGCATCCCCAACTCGGTTCCGGCAACGTCGCGGGCCATCGGGCCGACGGTGTCGAGAGTCCGACCCAAGGGCCAGACTCCGTCGAGGGGAATGCGCCCGAATGTCGTCTTGAGTCCCACCACACCGCAGCAGGCTGCTGGAATGCGCACCGAGCCGCCGGTGTCGGTTCCGTAGGCCACATCAGCCTCGTCAGTGCCCACTGCTACCGCCGAACCGCTTGACGAGCCGCCGGGGATGCGGGCGGCATCGATCGGGTTGACTGGGGTGCCGAACCAGGGGTTGGTGCCAACGCCGGTTGCGGCCAGTTCGGTGAGGTTGGTCTTGCCCACGATGCGGGCATCGGCTGCGCGAGCCCCGGCCATGCACCGTGCGTCCTTCGTGGCGGCTTGGGCATGGTCTGCCACTGCCTTGCAGCCGGCCGTCGTCGGGGTACCGACCACATCGATGAGGTCTTTGACCGCCAGGCGGGGACCGGACCCAACGGCGGACATCGGGGTGATAAACGTTGACATCAGCAAAGGCTAGGCGTCTTCAACTCGACAGGCCGGTAACCAATTGCATTCGCCAACAATCGAACATCTATTGCGCATTGCACAACGACTAGTGGACCTGACTGGACTCGAACCAGCGACCCCTTCCGTGTCGAGGAAGTGCTCTAGCCAACTGAGCTACAGGTCCATGTTGATCGGTGGCGAGCCACCGGACGAAGCGAAACCATAGCAGGGTGGAGAATCACGCCCCATTCCGGGGCCGGCCCGATAGAACCTCTGCATGGAAAACCGTCGTGTCATCGCTCTTCTGTCCATCGCCAGGGTCGGCGTGGGAACCGCGCTGCTGCTCGCTCCGAGGCGCATGGGTCGCAACTGGGTTGGAGCAGTCGCCGATGATCCACGAGCTGCGCTCGTCATCCGTGGATTCGGTGCACGCGATCTCGCGCTTGGTCTCGGAACATTGCGGGCCATGCAGCGCGACGAACCACTCACCGGTTGGGTGCAGATGGCGGCATTCGGCGATGCCTGCGATGCAGTCGCCGGAATCGCTGGCGCATCAAGCGTCGGAATCCTGCGAACGATACCTACGGTGGTGAGTGCCGCCGCAGCCGCGGTTCTCGGGGCACGCGTGGCGTCGGCGCAGCCGAGCCCATCGACGGTGGAGAGCACGCTTCGCTGAGCACTAGTGTGTGAAATTCGCGGCGTCGTGGCCGAGTGGCTTAGGCAGGGGCCTGCAAAGCCCCCCACGTGAGTTCGATTCTCACCGACGCCTCACCGAGAAGGGCCCCGACCGATTCGGTCGGGGCCTTTCTTCAATTCTTGGTCAGCACAACTCGTCACCCACTCCTGACACCGCCCGGATGCGGCGACCGGTTCTCACGAAATGCAGTGCACGATGTTCCCTTCCACATTGGATGTTGTGCTTTACTACGTCAATGAAAAGAACAGGATTCACCTCACGGATCCGATCCCTCATGGTGGTGGTCGCCCTCATGGCCACCAGCGTGGTGGGAGCGGTCGCCGCCACCCCAGTAGTCGCGCAGGCCCAGGCCTGGTCCTGCAACTGCGTCAAGACCAACGTCAGCATCGATGGCGACGCCTATCCGGGCAGAGGCATCTGGATGAATTTCGACTGGACGAACGACTCCGATCGCACCTGGACGAATGCCCGGATGTCCGTGATCTTCCCCGAGGGTGTCGAACTCGAATGGTCGAACTGGGAGGATCAGAGCTACGACCCGGCCACGCGCACCCTCACCGGAACGCCGAGCTTCTGGAATGACGGTGTCTTCTCCGACACGATCCATCCGTGGGCGGAGAACTCGCAGTACTTCGAGGTCACGTTCGACGAGAGTCTTGTCGGCACCCGGGTGAACATCCTGAACGTCGCCTCCTACGTCTCGCCCGATGGCACACCGAGCTCCAACCGTAACGGCCTCTACGTCGACGTCCAGGAGAAGGCGGTCGACTTCGACTACCGCACCGAGACGCGGTTCACACCCGACAGCTCCGATTACAGCGGCACCTCCACCCTCACCTCCAAGGTGTACAACGACGGTCCCGGTCGCGGCGGCCAGGTGGAGGCTGAGATCTACTTCGACGGCGCTCTCACCCTCGTCTCAGATGTGCCCGACGGATGCCGCGACTATGGCGTCAACTGGCGGGGAATGCGCAACATCGACTGCACCCAGGAGGTCCCCGAGGGCGGCGCCGACGTCGGTCTCGTTGCGTCCTGGAGCTTCACCGTCACGATCCCCGATGCCCCGATCGCGGCCGATGTCGCCACGGAGACCTACGAGGCCGAGACCGGTCTCGGTTGCTCGACCTCGGGTGTCTCCGGGAGCGAGGACTCCAACGACGAGAACAACTCCGACTCCGCCATCCTCACCGTTCCGCCCTCACCGGTCGGCCGACTCGCCGTGGTTCGCAACCTTCCGGCGTCCATCGACAAGCCCGGCATCACCACCAATCCCACCGCAGGTCGTTCCATGACCTCCAGTGTGGACGTGTTCAACGCCGGCGATGCGGCGATCACCGGCCCGATCAGCGTCGTGATCGATCCGATGCCGGGATTCACCCCCACGAGCATCACCGCCACCTCCGAGGACAGCACCACCCCGGTGCCCGACTGCGATCTCGCCACCCTGACCTGCACCTTCAGCCAGCTCGGTGACGGCCTCAGGGCACGGATCGTCATCGTCGGCGATCTCGCTCCCACCATCGTTGACGGCACCGAGTTCAGCAGTTCGGTCACCGTCTCGGCCACGGGTTATGACCCGGCCAGCGACACCGGCTCGACGACGATCTCGGCGCTTGCCGAGGGCATCGTCTCCATCACCTCGGTGACCCACGCCGCTCCCGGCGAGGAGGTCAGCTACGACGTGACCGTGGTCAACGCCGGCCCGAGCACGATGCTCAGCCCGGTGGTCACCGTCACCCTGCCGACGGGCATGACCATCGTCAGCCTCCCCGACAACTGCACCCAGAGCGGCAACACCCTCACCTGCACCCTCGGTGAGTCGCTTGATCCCGAGACTGACGTCTCGTTCGGGTTCACTGCGGGTCTGCCCGATGAGGTTGGTGACCACACCATCACCGCAACACTGTCGAGCAGCACGCCACTCGCTGAGGCCAGCGCCACCGAAGCTGACCATCTCGTGGCCACCGCCACCACGGTCACCGACCTCGGTGTCGAAGAATCCGACGATGTGCTCCCCTACACCGGTTCTAACTCCACGATGCTGGTGCTCGTCGGCGGCGGACTCGCCCTCGGCGGCCTCATCCTCGTGAGCGCCACCGGCATGCTCGCCACCCGGCGTCGAAACGACTGATCACCGGTAACGACTGATCAACTGAAACACCAGCAGTGAACACGAAGGGCCCCGACCAATTCGGTCGGGGCCCTTCTTCATGATCGGCCTGCCCGGGGTATCGGGCCGGTGCGAGGGGTTGAATCAGTTGCCAGCGGGAGCGCCACCGCGGGGACCACCGTGTCCACCTTTGCCACCGGGGCCTTCAGCGGGGCGGGGGTTGTTCACCATGTCGGTGATGCGGGAGGTGAGGTCGGCGAGCTTGGCGTCGGCTTCGTCCTGGGTGATCTCGCCCTTGGTGACTTCATCGGCGATGTGGTTCTTCATTTCTGCGGTGAGGGCATCAATGACGACCTGCACATCCACACCCTGATCAGCAGCGACCTGGGCGATGGTCTTGCCCGACTCGATCGCGGTGTGAAGATCGGCGTCGCTCATGCCGAGCGCCTGCGCCAGAACCTCGGACTTCGGACCGCCGGGGCCACGCTTGCCGTGCTCGCCCTCATGGGCCTGATGGTCAGCGACGAGCGCTGCCGACACCGCATCGGCCTGGGTCTGGGTGATGGTGCCATCGTCGACCAGTGGCTTGAGCACATCGGCGATGTGAGTGGCCGGATCAGGTCGATCAGCAGGTGTGCCGGCAGGAGCCGAGAGCGCCGAAGCGTCGGCCGACTGAGTGGTGGAGGTCTGAGCGCCGGAGATTGCCGGCACGGCGAGGATGAGACCGCCGAGGCCACCAGCGGCGAGGCCGGCGGTGACTCCGAGAGCGGTGAGTTTCTTGTTCATGGGTTTCTCCTTGGGTGATGAACTTCGCTGAGGAACTTCGGTGGGGGTTGCTGTCCGGTTGGGGACATCCACAGAATCGTCCTCGTGTGTAAGAAGTGAACAGGACGAAGGTGAGAATCCGGAAAGAATCCCCGAATTGCCCGGAAACTCAGTCCTCGAGCAGATCGATCGCTGCGAAATCGGGGGTTCGCCGCTCGGCAAGAGCCGAGAGGGCCTCGATGTTGGCAGCAGTTCCCATGAGCTTGGCGAATGCTGCGTTCTCCCGTTCACGGGCTGCGGCGATCGGGCCCCGGATCGATTCGATGATCGTGCGCTTGCTCTCCATGAGCGAGGAGATTGACTTGCCGGCCAGCACCCGGGCGTGGCGCATGGTCTCGGCGAGCAGTTCGTCGGGCTCGGTCACTCGCCAGGCCAGGCCCATCTGCAGACAGTCAGCAGCTGAGAGCCATTCGGAACTCATGAGCGCCCATGTGGCGTTGTGGCGGCCCAGCAGCA
>WLCQ01000210.1 GCA_009705225.1 Actinomycetota bacterium
GTGGCGATCCCCGCATCGATCGCGAAGTACGCGATCGCCGAGGGCATCGACGACCACAACGCCAGAGCGCCGATCACGCCGAAGAGAATTTGCTCTCGTCGCTCTGCGGTGATCCCACGCACAACAGCGGGTGCCACCAACGCCCAAGCGGTTGTCACGGCAAGCATCTCCCCGAACCCCATCAATTCGGAGACGATGAACGCGCAACCCGCATATGCGATGGCGGCACCCGCGAATTCGGCGATCGTCGGATCGACGATCGCCCGGCGCAATCCCCCCACCACGAGGGATGCCCCGAACAGCCACAACGCCAGTCCGACTGGACCGTTGTGGGTGAACTGATCGATGACCGCAGCGATGAACACTGCGAAACCGATGACGAAACCTGCTTGTTGCAGCGGGCGGAAACGATTTCGCCAGAGCAGCCCGCATTGCAGTGCGAAAGCTCCGGCCACTGCGATGGTGATCGTGCGCGCCGAGCGCGAATCAACGAGATCGACAACCACCACGCCGGCGAACAGCGCGCTCCCGGCCGCCGAACCCAACCACAGGAACGACCGCAGTCGGCGCAGCGCAACATCGCGTTCCACGGTGAGGATCGCCCCGAGTCCGAACAGGCCGCCAGCCGTACCCGCGCTCATCGCGAGACGGCCGACGACCTGCAGATCGCTCCAGTACTGCTGCACGATCACCCCGAGGGCGACAAGTACGAGCACACCGCCGATGTAGCCGAGGGCCTCGGCGAACACCGGCACGGAGCGATGCAACGGCGTGACATCAGAGGGGGTTCGGATGTCAGCCTCGTCGCTCGGTTCTTCAGGAACAGCGAACAGGGTCGGCTGCGTGCTGAGGAATGTCGACGCCTCGGGCCAGCGCCACGATGTTGCCGTTGATGATGACGTTGACGTTGATTGGTCCGGTGGCGGCGGCGCAGTGGCCGTGGCTCGTTCGGACCGATCGCCCCGAGCGACAACGATCGCCGCGACGATGCCGCCGATCACGAGCAGCGGCAACAACAGCACCCCGAGTCCGATCATCTCGATGCCTCCCAACCCCGCAGGACTGCGGGAGGTTCAGGAAATCACGATGATCGTGAATCTGCGTCGCCCCGATGGGGGAAACGCGACAGCCGGCTCAGCCGATTCGGATGAAACCGGTTCAGTCGGTCAGCTCAGAGGCCGAGTGCGCCGGAGGAACCCGAACCGGCGATCGCCCCGAGGATGATGAACAGAATCGCCAACACTGAGAAGCCGATGCTCACCCAGCCCAGGACGAGACCAGCAGTGGCGAGACCCTGACCACGAATGACGCCGCCGGACTCAGCGATCTTGCGCTTGGCGATGGAGCCGAGGATGACCGCGGGAATGCCGGCGATGAGACCCAGACAGGTGATGCTGAGGATGCCCAGCACGAGTGACCAGATCGCTTCGTTCGACGACGGTGCGACCTGAGCGGGCATATAACCAGGTGTCTGGGCGTACGCAGGCGCCTGACCGTATGCGGGCGGTGCCAGAGGGGCGACCGGCGGCGGCGGCATCTCGGGAGCGGGTGTCGAAGTGGGTGGGTACCACTTGCCGTCAGATGCCAGCCACCAACCGTCACCCTGCGAAGTGTCACTCATGAGATTCCTCCATGTCCCGGCGCCGAACCGCCCGGCGCACGCGAGAAGACCGTACCGCGTGCGGACGGAATTCCGTCAGATAGACCATTGGAGTGACAGCGAGTGCTGGTCGTGTTCTGCCCGAATACCTGAGGTGTATCCGGGCAGAACTCGCTCAGGATTCAGGAACCGGGCACCGTGAACGCAGAAGACGTGCCTTCGTCGCTTAGCCCGACGCCGTTCAAAGCGATTGCACTGAAGCTGTACGAAACAGCCGTGCTAAGCCCGGTGATCGTGCAGGAATGCAGTATCAGACCCGCAACACAACCCTTACCGACCAGAGACCCATCACTGAAGTGGGCCTTTATCCAGATCCTCCGAATGCGCGACCCGTTGGCGTTGAGCGGTCCCAATGTCAGCTTGACGGACCCACTCCCGACGCTCTCGATCGATTGGAATGTCGGCGCTGAAGGTTCCGCACTGGTAACAGTCGACGCCGCGATTGAAAACACCGGACTGGCAGCGCTCTTGCCGGCACTATTCACAGCTACCGCCGATATGTCATAGGCGACACCTGCAGTGAGACCAGTAATCGTGCATGACGTTGACGATGTGGAACACGAACCCTTGCGACTCTTGGTTCCCGACAGATACGCCGAAAGCACGTAACTGGTGATGGCTGCACCGCCATTCGAACCCGGTGCCGACCAGTGAAAGGTGACTGAACCGGGACCGGCAGCGTCAAGATCGGGCTGACTTGGTGCAGCGGGAACACTTCGAGGAGTGAACGTCACCGGGAGCGAACCCTGCCCCGCGACTGTTCCGTTCACACCGCGAATGCGAATTGTGTAGCTCACCCCGTTCGTAAGGCGCTTCACCTCCACAGGTGAACTGTTCGACGTGAGGGCCTTCCAAGTGCCTGTCCCGTTCAGCTCGTACTGAAACTTCGTTGCCGTCGGTGAACCGGCGACACGAGTCGCGCCAGTCGTGAACGTGATCGACACCGACTTGCTGCTCGGCGTTGCCACAAGCCCGCTCGGCGCCAACGGCGCCCTCCAACCACCCGAGATCATCGCGCCAGCCTGTTTCCCAACAGCGAGGATCACACCATTGCCACAGGTCAACGCACTCCACTCACTCGCTGCCCCGGCACTACGCGCAAGCCAGTACTGCCCATCGTCAGAGGTAGCTACCCGATTCGTGCCGTCCTTCGCGATCGCAACGAAGAAACCCTGACAGCCCCGCACCGCAGTCCACGTATTGGATTCATGCGAAGCACTGAGATACCAGGTGTAGCCATTGCTTGATGTCGCGATCTTTCCATCGCTACTCACCGCAACAAACCCACCGCCAGAGCGCTGCACTGTTACGGAACTCCACGACGCGTCAGGAACTGAACTTTCTGCGGGCCACGTGGATTGATCCAGCGCCCACACCGCGCCATCAGAAACTGCAATCGCACCGTCAGAAGACACCGCGACATACCGGCCGTAAATTCCCCGACCTGTTACCGACACCCAGTTATGTCCCGTGGGTCCACCGTTGATTGACCAACTCTCACCATCAGACGAAGTCATCCAGTAACCGTTATCGCCAACAGCAAGAAACGATCCGTTGGAACCAACAGCCACCGATCGCCACGCCGCCGAACCATTTGAACCCCGAATCACCCAAGCCACACCATCCACCGAAGTCAGCACCACACCATCAGTGGCAACAACAACGAACTTCGAATCAGACGTACGCACAGCGACCGAAGTCCATTCATGAAGCTCAGGAATCGA
>WLCQ01000211.1 GCA_009705225.1 Actinomycetota bacterium
ATGGCCACGGGCGTCCACGCCCCACCCGGCGAACTGCGCCAGGACCGATCGGTGATGAGCAAGTCGTCGCCGATGCGTGCTTCGAACACCAATGAACCGGCGCCGAGTGAATATGACGGAGGCACCGGGATCCACCACGACGTGGCCACGCCGAAGTGTCGGGCCGTGATGGCGATGACATTCGTGCCCGGCTTCAGATGCGCAGCGAGATCGACCATGTCATAGCGAGCGGCCCGTGGATCGCTGCGCACCGGACCTCGACCGATCTCGGTGCCGTTCACGTACAGCACGTAGCGACCATCGACCCACAGCCGGGCCGGCGCCGAGGCCGGCGCCGCATCGAGTTCGAACTCCCGACGGAACAGCACCACCCGGTCAGCCGGATCAGCCTGCACCGGGCGGGTGGCGGTCTCGCTGACGATGGCCGGACGACCATGCCAGATCCAGCGGGCGCTCCACGCAGCGGTGAACGGTTCGGGATGGTTCAGACGCATCGTGCCCCCGGCTTCGATGATGAGTTGTGGCGACCCGGGACCGGGTCAGTTGGTGGAGATGAGCGAGTTCACAGCCCTGACCAGATTGGCTCGCGGATCGGCGAGTCTCAGCCCAGTGCGGAAATTGCGTCGGCCACGGCCAGCACGCGGCGGGCGTTGTCGACGTGCAGATTTTCGATCATGCGACCGTCCACGGTGACGACACCGCGACCATCGGCCTCGGCTTCTTCGAACGCCGCGATGACCCGACGCGAGTAGTCGATCTCATCAGCAGTGGGAGCGAACGCATCGTTACAGGGTTCGACCTGACTGGGATGGATGAGAGTCTTGCCATCGAAACCGAACTGGCGGGCCTGCAGACATTCGGCGGCGAAACCGGCGTCGTCCTTGATGTCGTTGAACACGCCATCGAGGATGACCTTGGAACCATAGCGGGCGGCCATCAGGCAGCTCTGCAGACCGAACTGCAGCGGCGCCCGACCGGGCACATGCTCGGCATGCAATTCCTTGGCTAGGTCGTTGGTGCCCATGACGAGCACCGTGAGACGTGGCGAGGCGGTGACGATGTCGACCGCGTTGAACATGGCCTCAGGAGTTTCGAGCATGGCCCACAACTTGGTGTGCTCAGGTGCACCGGCGGCTTCGAGTTCGGCCACCAACTGGCGCACCTCATCGGCGGAGTTCACCTTGGGCACCAGAACCGCAGCGGGGCCGGCAGAGGCGGCGGCCGCGATGTCGTCGGCATGCCACTGGGTGCCGAGACCGTTGATGCGGATGATCAGTTCCTTCGAGCCGTACTCACCGGAACGCACAGCAGCACAGACTCGATCTCGCGCCTCTGCCTTGGCATCGGGAGCCACAGCATCTTCGAGATCGAGGATGAGCGCATCGGCGCCGATGCCCTTGGCCTTCTCGAGCGCACGCTCGTTGGCGCCGGGCATGTACAGCACAGAACGACGGGGACGTAGTTCGTTCGTCATCGTGGGTCCTCTC
Source organism: Actinomycetota bacterium (assembly GCA_009705225.1). GTDB lineage: Bacteria > Actinomycetota > Acidimicrobiia > Acidimicrobiales > Acidimicrobilacustridaceae > Acidimicrobilacustris. The sequence continues at coordinate 1,488 of WLCQ01000211.1, forward strand.
AGAATCCGTAGGCGGCGGCGAGTTCGGGATCGTCGGCGGCCAGCGAGGTGGCCAGCTCTACCATGACCCGGCACTGCTTCACCGAGGCGTCGTCTTCCATCTTGCCGTCGAGCATGATGGCGCCGGTGCCGTCGCCCATGGCGTCGATCACCCGACGGGCATGGGCTACATCGGCAGGGTCGGGGCTGAACACGCGCTTGGCGATAGCGATCTGCACCGGATGCAGGCTCCAGGCGCCGACGCAGCCGAGCAGGAAGGCGTTGCGGAACTGGTCCTCACAGGCCACCGTGTCGGCGATGTCGCCGAACGGGCCGTAGAACGGGAGGATCCCGTTGGCCACGCAGGCATCGACCATGCGGGCGATCGTGTAGTGCCACAGGTCCTGCTGATAGATCGTGCGAGCACCTTCGATGTCACCATCGATCGGATCCTGACGAACGAGGTAACCGGGATGACCACCACCCACACGGGTGGTCTTCATACGACGGTTGGCGGCGAGATCCGCGGGGCCGAGCGACAAGCCCTGCATACGCGGGCTGGCGGCGCAGATCTCTTCGACATTGGCCACGCCGCGAGCCGTTTCGAGAATGGCGTGAACAAGGATCGGACGGTCGAGACCGGCCTTGGCTTCGAGCTGGGCGAGCAGACGATCCACATAGTGGATGTCCTCGGGACCCTCCACCTTCGGGATCATGATGACGTCGAGCTTGTCGCCGATCTCGGTGACGGCGGTGACGAGATCGTCGAGACCCCAGGGCGAATCAAGCGAGTTCACGCGGGTCCAGAACTGGGTCTTGCCGAACTCGATGGTCTTGCCAACATTCACAAGGCCGGCGCGGGCGGCTTCCTTATCGGCGGCGGGCACGCCATCTTCGAGATTGCCGAGCAGCACGTCGACCGTGGGAACGATTGCCGGCAGCTTGCCGACCATCTTCTCGTTGGAGGGCGGGAAGAAATGGATCATCCGCGAGGGCTTGACGGGGATCTCACGTACGGGCTCGGGGGCGCCCACAGCGAGGGGTCGGAAGAAGTCCTTGGGGTTGCGCATGGCCCCGAACTTACTTCGCGGTAGCCACCGGCGAGCAGGTGGACGCTGATCCGATCCGTAGAGTGAAGGCATGGGGCACTCCGGCGAGCGATTCGGGTCAGTTCTCACCGCTCGACGCGCCCGATCGCGGCACCGCCTGCCCCTACGAGTAGCTGCACTCGTTCTCATGCTCATGGGAGCACTCGTGTTCGCCGGTTGCTCAGACACCACGAATCGATCCGCCGGACCGAACGCTTCACAACCAGGGAGTCAGCAACCGGCGGGAGGCGGACCTCTCATCGCGGTGGTGGGTGACTCGTACACAACCGGTTCCGATATGGACAGCGGCCCGGGATCGAACTGGTCAGCGTTGATGGCCACCGAACTGCGCCTCGGGCGACCCGGGCTCGACGTACATGTCGAAGCGGGCGGGGGTTCGGGCTACACGACCACGGGGTTCCGTGGTCTCACCTTCGAAGGCTTGGCCCAACTGTCGATGCCCGCCGATCCCGATCTCATCATCGTGTTCGGGAGCATCAACGACAACCGTGCCCGTCCTTCCGACGTGGACGTGGCCGCCCGATCACTCATGCAATGGCTCCATGAGCAACGACCCGATGCGGCGATTCTGGTGATCGGGCCGCCGTGGGTGAACGAACGCGTTCCGACGAACCTCTTGCTGGTGCGCGATGCGGTGCGCTCAGCCGCACTCGGAGTTGGCGCCACGTTTGTCGATCCGCTGGCCGAGGGCTGGTTCGCGGGTGACGCTGAATCGCTCATCGGGTTCGATCGACTGCATCCCACCGATGAAGGTCAGCGCCACCTCGCCGAACTCATCACTCC
>WLCQ01000212.1 GCA_009705225.1 Actinomycetota bacterium
GAGCTACGTGGGCTTGATGTCCTTGGCTTCACCCACGCGGCGACTGATGTTCACATAGCGAATCTCGTCGACACAGCGTTTCCTAAGCGGGTCCAATCGATTCAGTGGCCATTTAGCCAGAAGCACCTGATCCGATCGCACAGCGCTCCCGCTGTGAGCGTGGAGATCCTACGAGTGAGGGAGGAGGCGGCCGCTCTTGGAGATTTGTATCTCTTCGCTCTCGCGCTTGCCGGACTATCGGATGGTCATCGTCTTACATTGAGCTGGATCGTTGAGATGGGTCGCGAGCAGAGGAATCCGTCTTCGTTGGTTTCGTTGCTTGCCGAGCCATCCGACCTCTCCACCGCAATCATCGAAATCGCTGGCGGTATAGCCGTCGGATCGGTCACTTCGGCTGGGAGTCTCCCGGCAGATCGTCATTGGCCGACCCCGCGCGACTGGGATCGGGATGAGGCCGAACTTCGGACAGCTGTCGATCGGCTTAGCGTCGAGGCCGCTTCCTCAGCGATTGCGTGTCCGCGGAGGTTCGTTCTTCAATGGGCACTAGGTCCGTCTGGAGCCTTCCAAGCGTCACATCACCAGACCATGCTTTTCGGCAACGTCCAAGATGCCCTTGTTAAAGGCCACTTTTCCGATCCACAGCACGCGGTTCGGGTCACGAAGGACGTGTGGCGCCATGTCACCCCCGGTCAACGACGGAGCAGCTATTTCAAGCGAGTGGTGAAGGCCGGAGCTGCGTCGGCAGATTGGAGATGGATCTTCACGCTTCAAGGATCAAAAGACGGGACGGACCCGGTGGCACGGGCGTATCAGGCGGCGAAGGGGGGAATGTTGCCGGATCTCGGGCAGATCGCTCCGGAAACGGATGGGTCAAGATCTGTGCTTCCTCTTCTGAGCCCAGCGGATGAGTCTGTGTGCAAGCACTGTCCGGTCAAACCTCGGTGCGCTGACTCCAGATAGCAGTTCGAAAACGCCTTCTGTGGCGGTCTGAGGTTTTGGTGTTTGCAACTGCGCATTCGTCGCGTTTTGGCCTCACCCACCTTCTGACACGGGTTGGAACGGCGTAATCAGCTCTCGGCGAGCCTGAGTACCTCAATCACCCTGTGGACCGGCTCGCCAGCGAGGTCTTGGTGCTCCCAGAATCGCAGCACGGTCCAACCCAGTTCTTCGAGCCGCTTGTTCGTTTCGTGGTACAGCTCTACGTTTCGGGCAGCTTTCTCAGCCCAGAAGGCCGAATTTGCCTTCGGTGAGGTGTAGTGCTCGGGGCAGCGGTGCCAGAAGCAACCGTCAATGAAGATCGCGATCTTCTGACGGGGGAACACGACATCGGCCCTCCGACGGCGATCGAACGGCAATGGCACGTCCACACGGAATCGAAGCCCTGCTGCATGGAGTGCTCGCCGGAGCGCCATTTCGGGTGTTGTGTCGCGCCGCCGATTCGCCCTCATGGTCGCGAGAGAGTTGGCGGATGAGGCTTCGGGCGCGGGTGCGGTCACAGGTATCTCCCGCGCACATTGAACCACCTAGAAGCTGTCTCTGAATGGCGTCCCTGGGGCTGTCGCACCCGACCATTAGCGTCTAGTCGTTCCACTCAGCTCGGCTCCTCCACAGAGTCGACCCCTCACGAGATTCGACCGCCTGTGCCTTCACGCCCCCGAACATCGCCGAAGAAGACAACAGAGATCACGCCGTTCCGCTTCATCGATCTGTTTGCCGGCATCGGTGGAATCCGCATGGCATTCGAGAGCATCGGCGGTGAGTGCGTGTTCACCTCGGAGTGGAACAAGTACGCACGGCAGACCTACGAGGCGAATTTTGATGAATTCCTCGGGCACCAGTTCGCCGGCGACATCACCGAGGTCGTCGCATCTGAAGTCCCCGATCACGACGTCCTGCTCGCTGGCTTTCCCTGCCAGCCGTTCTCGATCGCCGGGGTCTCGAAGAAGAACGCCTTAGGTCGAGCACATGGATTCCTCGATGAGACCCAGGGGACACTTTTCTTCGATGTGGCCCGGATTCTCGACAAAAAGCGGCCGGCCGCGTTCCTGCTCGAGAACGTTCGGAATCTGCAGTCCCATGACAAGGGACGAACGTTCCGGAAAATAGTGGAGGTGCTGCGCGAGGACCTCGAGTATGACATCTCATTCCAAGTGATGGACGCCCGAGCGTGGGTTCCTCAGGGTCGTCAGCGCATCATCATCGTCGGTTACGACTCGAATCGTTCAGATGGCCGCACCTTCGATTTCGACAAGATCAAGATTCCACGCACGCGGCCGACGATGTCCAAGATTCTCCAGCCCGCTGATTCGGTCGATCCGAAGTACACCCTCACGCCGCATCTGTGGCAGTACCTGCAGAACTACAAGAAGAAGCACAACGCGGCCGGCAATGGTTTCGGGTTTGGTCTCGTGGGTCCCGATGACGTGGCACGCACGCTTTCTGCTCGGTATTACAAGGACGGTTCCGAGGTGCTGGTGAGCCGCGGTGAGGGCGAGATCCCGCGACGACTCACACCCCGCGAATGTGCCCGGTTGATGGGCTTTCCCGAGTCCTTCGCTATCCCAGTCAGCGATACACAGGCCTACAAGCAGTTCGGAAACAGCGTCGTCGTGAAGATGATGAGGTCGATCGCCGCTGCGATGCAGCCGGATATCGCCGAGCTGCTTCAGAAATCCGACCGCCTCGCGTCCTGACTCGGCGATCAGGTGTCGCAGGTGCGCAGTTCTTCGAAGTCGACGTAGAGCTCACGGAGCTCCCGCGAACTGATTCGAAAGGGGAAGCGGGCGTGTGACTTCCACCGTCCGTTCGCTCCCTTCTCAACCTTCAGACCAGGGTCGAAGGCGATCGTGCCGGCATTGATACCGCCGAGGAACCGTCGGAAATGGGTCCCGGTGCCGAGCTCCACGTGCTGGCCGTAGCGGTATTCCCGGACTTGGGAACCGGCGACCTCGACATCTCGTTTCTCGGACCCGATGAATACCGCTTGCGCGTGCTTGCGATTCCAGTGACCGAGCAACTTCGAGAACGACCACGACATGGCCGTGTCGCCAGTGTTCCCCACCAGCGTGACTGCGCCGGTCGGATCGATGTTCGTGCCGTCGAATCCAACAACCTCGAACCGAAGGCCTGTGGTTTCGAGAGGAGAGGTTCCTCGATACTTGCCGGTGAAGTCGTACCGGTCGCCACCTGCGCGTGGCCGTCCACGTCGCTTGGCGAACTCCGACGCGCCGAGCTCGATGTACTCGCCTCCATCAGGAGCGATGTCGAAAAGCGTGACTTCACCGCTGCGTGGGCGGATGAGCGAGTGCACGTCGTGCTGCTTGACCTCCCACCCA
>WLCQ01000213.1 GCA_009705225.1 Actinomycetota bacterium
GTGAGACCACGCGTTCGTAGGAGGTCAATAACTACCTTCTCCATGGTCTCGTCGTCGACGGAGAAGACGTAGTCGGCGAGGATGCTCGCCACCTCCGCCACCTCGGCGGCCACAACAGCATCGGCTTCAGCCTCGGTGTCGGCCTTGGCAGTGACCCGTACCTTGAGTCCCTCGATGCCGCTCGCCAGGAACGCAATCGTGGCAACGCCGGTGCGATCGAGTTCATCGAGACGATCGCTGAGCATCTCGGCGATGCCCGACTCGGAATGGCCCCAGGTGCGGATCGTGCGGCTGCGGATGACGCCGGTGTCGCCAGCACGGCGGCGCAGTTCTGGAATGACGGTGCCGATCACCATCTCCTGCATCTCATAGGGCACGCCCGGAACGGCGAAGATGACCTTTTCACCCACGGGACACACAAGTCCCGGAGCGGTGCCGGGCTGTTGCGCGATGCGAGTTGCGCCGACCGGGACAAGGGCCTGACGCAGGTTGTTGCGAGGCATGCTGCGTCCGCGCGATCCGAACATCTCGAGCAGGAGTTCGACGACTTCCTCGTCCTCTTCCAGCGCAACGCCCATAACCTCGGCGATGACATCTCGCGTGATGTCATCCTGGGTCGGCCCGAGTCCGCCACACACGATGACAGCATCGCTGCGGTCGAGCGCAACACGCAATGCCATGGCGATGCGGTCCCAGTTGTCACCAACCTTCGTCTGCAGGAAGCAGTCGATGCCGGCGAGTGCGAGCTGCTCGCCGATCCATGATGAGTTCGTGTCAACGATCTGCCCCAGGAGCAGTTCGGTGCCCACAGCGACGACTTCGCAGTTCATGAGAATGCCTCCGGTGATTGAGTGGGGTGTAGGGCGTCCTCGATCGACCCTTGAGCGTCGCCATTCATGGCAAGGACTTTGGTGAGACCTCGAAGACGGAACGCCAGTAGCGAGTGCACACTCGAGAGCGCGGCGAGCAGCAGCAAGTACTCGCCCGGAGTGACGCGGTCGAGCAGGATCGCCACGAACCCGCCCACCACCGCGACCACAGCGGTGCCGAGGCGCAGGATGAGCATCTCAACGTGTCGCGAATGACGACTGAACGCGCCGATCAGTGCGAGCCCGATGAAGATCCCCGAGTAAGCGACCATGAGAATGACGATCGCCTTCGCCGGAACGCCGCCCTCATCGACCTGGAGAAACTTCGAGACCCCGACCGCCAACGCGACGATCGAGAGCTGCACCAGGAGATGGGCCAGCAGCCACGCCTCACCGGAGAGGTCGCCACTGCGGATACCTGCCTTTGGAATGTCATCGAAGTACGAGGCGAACAGGCCGAACAGGATGACGAAGAGGACAACAAGGGTGATCATGTCCCAGCCCGTGATGGAACCAGAGGAGATCACCAGCGCAGATTTCACGAATGCCTCACCCATGACGATGAGCGTGAGCAACGCCGCGCGCTCCGCGAGGTGATGTTCGTCGACTGGCGGAACGGGGCGGCCGCTCCATGAAGCGAAAGAGGTGGGCGTCACGAGCAGCACGATGGCGGTCGCGTACATCAGCCAATCGATGCCATCAGGGATAAGGATTCCGGCGAACACCACCGCACCGGCGAGGGCCAACCGATTGCGGCGCCCACGAGCCCAACTTCCAACCGGATCAGGAAGATCACTGATGCGGTGATGCCCGTACGCCACGATGAGGACGGCCACGAGATAGCCGATACCAACAAGATCCACATCGGTGCTCGAGTTATCGATGAACGCCAAGGTGGTCACGAAGATCATGAACATCTGAGCGAAGACCAAACCGCGCTGGCCGAGATCATCACGCCGTTCAACGTTCATCAGAACCGTGGTGTGAAACCACAGCAGCCACAGCAGTGCGAACATCAGCGCGCAGGTTCCGGCAGTACCCCAGCTCACATGATGCGAAAACTCGTTGGAGAGCACCATCGTGGATGCCACGAACACGAGGTCATAGAACAGTTCAAGGAAAGGCACGACCTGAGCAGGATGCTCATGCTCATGACCGAAGCCATGGTCCGGTTGGTGATCCGCCGTGCTCATCTGGTGATGCCGCTCCGGTCGCCCATGGTCGTGGCCGCCCGACTGCCGTCGATGATGTACTGCGCCGCGCTGAACAGCGCGAGGAAGGTTGCGGCATAGAGCAGTGAGTCGGCGAACCAAATTGCATCAGTCGTGAGTGGGCACAGAACCGCACCGACCGCGAGAGATTGCACGAGGGTCTTGATCTTGGCGGAACGACGAGCAGGCACTGCGAGACCCCGACGGCCCCAGTAGGAGCGGTAGAGGGTGATGGCGATCTCGCGCACGGCGATGATGACCACGGGCCAGACCGGGAAGCGTCCGTTGGCCACCAGCGAGAAAAGCGCGCCGAGAATCAGCACCTTGTCGGCAAGTGGATCGAGGAACGCTCCGCTCCGAGTGGTTCCGTGCCGACGGGCGAACCAGCCATCGACTCCGTCGCTGAACGAGAGCACGCTCCAGAGCAGGAACACCAACAAACCGCTCTCGGTATCGCTGATCATCGCGAACAACAGCGGCGAGACGAGCAAGCGCAGGATCGTGACCATGTTCGCCGGGGTGGCGATCGCATCGGGCCCGTAGTTGGGATCGCTCTTGGAGTCACTCATCGTCGTCATCCCCGAGGCTTGCACCAGCAGTCACGAGATCCGGACCCAACGCATCGAGGATCTCGACACTGGCGAATGTTCCGACCTCGAGCGCGGGGTCGAGCAGGACGACGCCGTCGATCTCCGGCGCTTCACGATGGGAGCGGCCACGACCGACGGAGTCGACGAGGACCTCGACGGTCGCGCCGATGAGCGTGTCGCGGCGCGCCCAGGTGATGGAGTCCTGGAGTTCACGAAGTTCGGCCAGACGTTCCATCATCAGCCCCTCGGGTACAACGCCGTCGAGATCAGCAGCGTAGGTGCCATCCTCGCGGGAGAACGAGAAGAACCCGCACCAGTCGAGTTGTGCCGCCTCGACGAATTCGAGCAGTTGATCGTGGTCGGCCTCGGTCTCTCCCGGGTACCCGACGATGAAGTTGGAACGGAACGTCGCGTCGGGTTCGCGTCGGCGGATGTCGGTGATTCGATTGAGGAATCGCTCACCGTCACCCCAACGACGCATCCGGCGCAGCAGCGGTGCCGATACATGTTGCAGCGAAAGATCGAAATACGGAACGCCGGTTGCACAGATGGCGTCAATGAGCGAGTCGGTCAGATCCGACGGATAGAGATAGAGAAGTCTGACTCGATCAACGAGCTGCGCCACCTGCTCGACCAGCGGA
>WLCQ01000214.1 GCA_009705225.1 Actinomycetota bacterium
AGGCGCTCGAACTCATGCTCCCGCCCGATCTGGATGATGAACCAGCCGTTCGCAGCTTCGAACCCGTCGAGGATCATGGCGAGGCCCTGCCCCGGTTCGGGCCGGAGACCCAGCGACCAGAAGTTGGTGACCAGATCAGTCATCGACACCATTGCATCGAACATGGCGACATCGATGTACTGGCCCTGACCGGTGCGGTCGCGGTGACGCAACGCCGCGAGCACACCGATGGTTCCGAACAATGCAGTACCGATGTCGCCGAGCGCACCGACCGGCGACACCATGGGCGGACGACCCGGCTCGAGTTTGTAGTCGTAGATGCCGCTCATGGCTTCGGCGACCGCCGCGTAGGCCGGCCATCCGTCGTATGGGGTCTCGACGGTGTTGCCGAATCCGGAGACCGAGAGGTACACGACGGCGGGGTGGACGGCGGCGATGTCTTCGTAACCGAGTCCCATACGGGCGAGTGCACCGCCCTTGAAGTTCTCGCACACGATGTCGAACTTGGGGGCGAGGTCGAGGATGAGCTGACGACCTTCGGGCGCTTTGAGATCGACACAGATCGAACGCTTGTCGAGGTTGTTGCGCAAATAGGTGGCACCGACGGTGCGTCCCTCGGGATCAGTGATGGAAGGTTGCGAACCCCGCCCGAGGTCGCCGCCTTTCACGCTCTCGACCTTGATGACATCAGCACCCATGCGCGCCAGCAGTTGTGTGGCGTAGGGGAGTGCCTGCATCTGCTCGAGGGCGAGGATGCGAATGCCATCGAGCGGTTTGCCGTACTGAACGGCGTCGGGATTGGTGATTGCTCCGAGTTCCATGGGGCCGACGTTACCGGCCGACGTCGTGGCGACAGTCGACTCAGGCCGGGGTGACGGTGACGGGGATTCCGGTGAGCTGCGACATGGTGCTGACCGGATCGAAGCTCCCGGGGCCGACGGGTGCAAGTGCATTCACATTGGTTCCGGGATGTTGTTGGGCATGGCGCATGCCGGTGGTGTTCGCATTTCCGAAACCATGGGTCATGGCCACGACTCCGTCGCGCAAAGTGTCATCGATATGGGCGATGGAATCGACCGCGCCCCAGCGGTTCGACACATGAACCGGCATGCCATCGACGATCCCCAGTCGCTGCGCATCGATCGGGGCGATGTACAACGGGTTGTTGGCGGCGCCGCGGGCTTTCAGTCGCTCGACGTTCTGCAGCGCTGAGTTGATGGTGTGCGATGTGCGCCGGGTGATGAGCTTGAGTGAGTGCGCCGGTTCATCGTGCAGTTCGGCGAAGAACTGGATCGCCCGTGAACGGGCCGGTTCCAACATCTCCGGCGCGCCATCAAGCGAGCCTTGCGGGCGCATGGTGTCGAGAAACCTGCCGGGTTCGATCTGCGTGAGCACCGCGATGCCATCGGGAAGCGACCGCAGGGACTCGACGGAGAGCCCGTGTCGGTTGAGTGCGGCATCGTTGATGATCGCCAGCATGTCGACCTCGTTGCCGAACATCACCGGTGCTCCGGCTCGCTCGGCGATGTCAGCGAAGATCTGCCGTTCGGTCCTGCGCTCGCCGATCGGTGCGACGATAGGGCCGGCCCATTGGACATATGGAGTCACCTGCGTGCCCTGCACGAACGTGTTGAGGTCCTCGCGTTCGAACCAGTCAGTCGCGGGCAGTACCCAGTCAGCCAGTTCGCCGGTGGCATTGCGATACATGTCGACGGTGACGAGCAGGTCGAGTGATGCGAGGGCGTCGGCGAGCTCGGGACCACCGCCCATGGAGAGGATCGGATTGCCGGCGGCCACGAACAGCGCCTTCACCGCGCCATCGCGGATCATGTCGATGAGCAGCGCGCACGGATGCGAGGACACGGTGGGGCGATAGGTGCCCCACGGGCTCTCGATGAACGAGTCGGCGCCGGTACCCCGGGAATCAGGGGCGGGATCGGTTCCCCGCGCCGATGCGATGTTGCCGCCACGGCGATCGAAGTTGCCGGTCAGCACCAGCAACATATGCATCAGCCAGTAGGCGAGCGCACCGTTTCGGCCCATGTTCACACCAGTGGACATATGAGCTGAAGCGGTGGGGGCATCGGCGAATTCGAGTGCCAATCGGAGAATCTCGTCTTCTGAGATGCCTGCGATCGGCGCCACCCGACCCGCCGGGAACTGGGCCACGAAGTCGATGAGTGCGTCAACGTCAGCGATGCGAGCGGCACCCTCGGGATCGAACCCACGCCGTTGGCCGATCTCATGGATCATGGCGGCGATCAGATACACATCGGTGTCGGGACGAATCTGGATGACCTCGCCGACATTCGGCTCGATGCGGCGAGGATCGACGAAACGAACGCTTCCGCCGCGCGATTCGATCGCGGCGAGACGGCCGATCGGGTCGGGCATGGCGAGGAACGAACCCTTGCTCACACGCGGGTTGGTGCCGAACAGCACGATGTGGTCGGTGTGGTCCACATCGGCGATGAGATGGATCTGTGAGCTCCCCCAGAGCAGTTCGCCGATGGCGAACTTGTTGGAGCAGTCCTGACTGCCGGTGGTGAACAGGCTCGTGGATCCGAACATGGCGATGAACAGGGCCAGCGCCGGACCGGCTGTGGCGTTGAAGGCCGCTGGATTACCGATGTACCCGGCGATCGCATCGGGGCCGTGTTCAGCGATGATCGCGTTGACGCGCTCGGCGATGTCGTCATAGGCGTCGTCCCAGGACGCGGTGATGTGGCCGCTCGCTATGCCTCGTTGCGGATGGTCGACCCGGTCCGGATCATGATGGATCTCGCCGCACAGCAGGCCCTTGTTGCACGCAAACCCCGCAGTCACGGGGTGCTCTGCGTCAGCCCGTACTCGCTCCACCTGCTCGTTGTCGTCGATGTCCACGACGATGCCGCAGCCGGCCTCGCACAGCCGGCAGTAGGTGCGATGTCGAGTGGTCATCGTGATGCCTTGTACTCGGCGACGATGGGGGCCAATTCGCTCGGCGTGGCGCCGTGCATGATCACGCCGTCGCAGCCGAGGTCGAGCTGATTGCGGATAGCTGCCACGCACGCAGTGGGCGATCCGGTCGCGGCCGGAGCCAACCATTCCTCCGGGATCAGCGTGGCTGCATGCTGGAGTTGCTCCGGTGTTCCCGAAACATCGAGTCCGCGCACACCTTGGATGACCTCATCGGCGAGGAAACGATCAACGACGGCTTCATCCCATCCGTTGGTGCGGGCAAGAAGATGGCCATACCCCTGCAAGTAGGTGCCGAGCCGGCCAACGAGC
>WLCQ01000215.1 GCA_009705225.1 Actinomycetota bacterium
CTGGTCATCGGCGACCGCAAGACCGGCAAGACCACCGTCTGCATCGACACCATCCTGAACCAGAAGGGTCTCGGGGTGAAGTGCATCTATGTGGCCATCGGTCAGAAAGCCTCCACCGTCGCCCAGACCGTGAACACCCTCACCGAGTACGGCGCCATGGAATACACCTGCGTCGTGGTGGCTCCCGCCTCCGACCCGGCTCCGTTCAAGTACCTCGCACCGTATGCCGGTTGCGCCATCGGTCAGCACTGGATGGACAATGGCGAGCACGGGCTCATCGTGTACGACGATCTCTCCAAGCAGGCCGAGGCCTACCGTCAGCTCGCACTGCTGCTGCGTCGTCCGCCGGGCCGCGAGGCGTACCCCGGCGACGTGTTCTATCTCCACTCCCGTCTGCTCGAGCGTTCCGCCAAGCTCTCCGATGAGCTCGGCGCCGGCTCACTCACCGCCCTTCCGGTCATCGAGACCAAGGCCGGCGACGTCTCGGCGTACATCCCCACCAACGTGATCTCGATCACCGATGGTCAGGTGTACCTCCAGGACGATCTCTTCAAGTCCGGTGTGCGTCCGGCCGTCGACGTAGGCATCTCGGTGTCCCGCGTGGGCTCTGCTGCCCAGATCAAGGCCATGAAGAAGGTTTCCGGCACGCTGAAGCTCGATCTCGCCCAGTTCCGTGAGCTCGAGGCGTTCGCCACCTTCGGTTCCGAACTCGACAAGATCTCTGCTGCCCAGCTCGAGCGTGGCTACCGCCTCACCGAACTGCTCAAGCAGAACCTCAACTCGCCGATGCCGGTCGAGGAGCAGGTCGTGGTCATCCTCGCCGGAACCAAGGGCTACCTCGACAACATTCCCGTCACCGACGTCAAGCGTTTCGAGAAGGACCTTCTTGACTTCATGCGCAGCCGTTACGGCAATCTGCTCGACGAGATCCGCTCAAGCGGCGATCTCCCGGGTGCCGTCGAGGGTGCTGTTGCAGAGTTCAAGCTGGAATTCGTGCCGTCAGAGACCGCCTCGACCGGGACCACTGAGGCCTAGTCATGGCAGGTGGCCAGGAGCGGATCCTTCGCCGACGCATCAAGAGCGTCGAGTCGACGAAGAAGATCACGCGCGCCATGGAGCTCATTGCGGCCACTCGTGTCGTGAAGGCTCAGGAGCGTGCCTCCTCGGCGCGTCCCTACAGCAACGAGATCACCTCCGTGATCATCGACCTGCTGCGTGCCGGTGCGGCCAAGGAGCATCCGCTCCTTCGTGAGAACCCCGACGCCACGATTGCTGCGTTCGTGGTCATCACCTCTGATCGCGGAATGTGCGGTGCCTACAACACCAACGTCATCCGCGCCGCTGAGCGCGCCATGGCCGAGGCCCGGGCCAAGGGGTTCACCTTCTCGCTCATCGTCGTCGGTAAGAAGGCCCAGAAGCAGTTCAAGTTCCAGGGTCTCGAAATCGATGCCGCATTCGAAGGCATGACCGATCAGCCCATCTACGACAACGCACGTGACGTCGCCGCCACGGTCCGTCGTCGCTATGAGTCTGGCGAGCTCGCATACGTCGACATCGCCTACACCCAGTTCCTCTCCGCTGGAACCCAGCAGGCAACGGTTCGCCGTTTCCTTCCGCTCGAGGTTCCCGAGGTCGAGGCATCCGAGGGTCCCAGCGCTGATCTCGAGTACGAGCCCTCACCCACGGGAATCCTCAACGAGATCCTCCCTCGGTATCTCGAGTCGCGTCTCTTCTCGGCCCTGCTCGATGCTTCGGCTTCGGAGCATGCGTCACGGCAGCGGGCCATGAAGGCCGCCACCGACAATGCCGAGGACCTCAAGACCCAACTCAGTCGCACCATGAACCGCGCCCGCCAGGACGCGATCACCACCGAGATCATGGAGATCGTCGGCGGAGCCGAGGCACTCAGTGCCGATAAGGACTCCAAGGACGAACTCCTGCCCAGCCATATGTCACCGCAGCACCTTTTCCCCGAACACCTCGACCGGCGTGACACGTCGGCTTCGATCCACTGATCGCCGCACACAGGAGACAAGTCCACGATGACCGTCACCGAGAACACCACAAACCTCAAGGATGGGCGAGTTGTCGCCATCGCCGGCCCGGTGGTCGACGTTGAGTTCCCCCGTGGGGCTCTTCCCGAGATCAACACCGCTGTTGAGATGACCCTCAACAACGGCGACACCGACATCATCGTCGTCGCCGAGGTGGCCCAGCAGATCGGCGACAGCCGGGTGCGCGTGGTCACCATGAAGCCCACCGACGGTCTCCGTCGTGGCACGCCGGTGCGCAACCTCGGTCACGGCATCACCGTGCCGGTGGGCGACGCCGTGCTCGGCCACGTCTTCAACGTCATCGGCGAGCCCCTCGATTCGCCGCTCACCGATGCCAACGTCGAGCGCTGGGAGATCCACCGCGAGCCGCCGGCATTCGACACCCTCGAGCCCAAGGCCCAGGTCTTCCCGACCGGCATCAAGGTCATCGACCTTCTCACCCCCTATGTGGCCGGTGGCAAGATCGGCCTGTTCGGCGGTGCCGGCGTGGGCAAGACCGTGCTCATCCAGGAAATGATCAACCGTGTGGCATCACAGCACGGTGGTGTGTCGGTGTTCGCCGGAGTGGGCGAGCGCACCCGTGAGGGAACCGACCTCTGGATGGAAATGGAAGAGTCGGGCGTGATCAACAAGACCGCCCTCGTCTTCGGCCAGATGGATGAGCCGCCGGGCGTGCGCCTTCGCGTTGCGCTCTCCGCCCTCACCATGGCTGAGTACTTCCGCGACGTGCAGAACCAGGACGTTCTGCTGTTCGTCGACAACATCTTCCGTTTCGTGCAGGCCGGTTCCGAGGTGTCCACGCTCCTCGGCCGTATGCCTTCGGCCGTGGGTTACCAGCCCACCCTCGCCGACGAAATGGGCGAGCTGCAGGAGCGCATCACCTCGACCCGTGGTCGTTCCATCACCTCGCTGCAGGCTGTGTACGTGCCCGCCGACGATTACACCGACCCGGCGCCGTTCACCACCTTCACCCATCTCGATGCGACCACCGAGCTTTCCCGCCAGATCGCCTCACTCGGCATCTACCCGGCCGTGGATCCGCTCACTTCGACCTCGTCGATTCTCGCTCCCGAGGTTGTCGGTCAGCGTCACTACGACGTGGCCCGTCGCGTGCAGGAAGTCCTGCAGCGCTACAAGGAGCTTCAGGACATCATCGCCATTCTTGGCATGGATGAGCTCTCCGAGGACGACAAGCGTCAGGTTGAGCGCGC
>WLCQ01000216.1 GCA_009705225.1 Actinomycetota bacterium
AGCCTCGCCCAGACCAATTACTCCGCGGCCAAAGCGGGTATCGCCACCTTCACCATCAACATCGCCGCCGAGCTCGGGCGCATCGGCGTGACCGCCAACTCCATCGCTCCCTCGGCTCGTAGTCGTATGACCGAAGATGCCTTCCCTGAGATGATGGCTAAGCCCGAGTCGGGTTTCGACGCCATGGACCCTGCGAACATCAGCCCGCTCGTCGTGTGGTTGGGCAGCGGTCAGTGCGACGTCAGCGGTCGGGTGTTCGAATGCGCCGGCGGCGAGATCAGCGTGGCCGACGGCTGGCAGCACGGCACCCCGTTCGACAAGGGTGCCCGCTGGGAACCCGACGAGATCGGTGCCGTTGTGGCCGACCTCATCGCCGCCGCACCCAAACCTGCTGCGGTCTATGGCGTCCAGTAGGGAGCATGTCTGACTCGGCGGTTTCGGGAGAGGTGTCGAGCGAGTCGGTTTCCGACGAACTCGTGGACGATGTCATGGCCACCGATGGTCGTGTCATCGGCCGACGCGCCATCCAGACCCGCCGCCGCCTGCTCGATGTCACTGCGTCGCTGCTCGCTGAGCGGGGAGCGCTCGATCTCAAGGTGATCGATGTGGCCCGGGAGGTCGGAGCCTCGCCGGCCACCTTCTACCAGTACTTCGCCGATGTCGAAGACGCCATCTTGGCCCTGGCAACTGAACTGGCAACGTCGGTACGACCCATCAGTTCCATGTTGGAGCTCGACTGGTCAGGCGCCGATGGTCTGGATCGTGCGCGTGAGTTCGTCGCCGCCTACACCCGGTTCTGGGATGACAACGGCCCGGTGCTGCGCATCCTGATGCTGCGGGCCGACGACCGCGACGACCGGTTCCGTGCGGTGCGCCGCGAGTACAGCGAACCGTTCATGGCTGCGATGGTGGCCAAGGTTCGCGCGGCTCAGGACGCACGTCGCCTCGCCCCGCAACTCGATGCGGAGGCCACTGCTGGCGCGGTGCTTGCCGCGCTGGATCGTCTGCCGAACTACCGGCAGAACTTCGAGAAGCGGGGTACCTCCCGCGATGCCATGATCGAAACGGTTGCCCGGCTCGCGCATACTGCGCTCACCGGCCATTCACTGGCCTGATCAGATTCAACGGATCAGTTTGAGCTGATCACCAGCCGCGGTATTCCACATCCCGACGCTCCTTGAACGCAGCGACGCCCTCTTGGAAGTCCTGGGTGTAGGAAGCCATCTCCTGGGCCCACGCTTCATCCTCGAACGCCCCGAGTCGGTTGGAGTCGAGACTGCGGTTGAGCAGCCACTTCGAAAGCATCAGCGCACGAGTCGGTGACTCAGCCAGTCGCTCGGCCCACTCGGTAGCCGCCGTCGCCAGTTCGGCCTGCGGCACAACACGATTCACCAGACCAAGGCGTTCGGCCTCGGCGGCACGCAGGTCGTCGCCGAAGAAGATGAGTTCCTTGGCCTTCTGCATCCCGATGAGGCGGGGGAGCATGTAGGCGCCGCCACCATCAGGCGTGATGCCTCGACGCACGAAGACCTCGATGAACTTGGCGTTCTCGGCGGCGATCACCAGATCCGATGCGAAGGCGATGTGGGCGCCGATGCCGGCCGCGGTGCCGTTGACCGCAGCAATGACCGGCTTTTCGCAGTCCATGATGGCGCCGATGAGGCGCTGGGCGCCGCGCTTGATGT
Organism: Actinomycetota bacterium; assembly: GCA_009705225.1. Lineage (GTDB taxonomy): Bacteria > Actinomycetota > Acidimicrobiia > Acidimicrobiales > Acidimicrobilacustridaceae > Acidimicrobilacustris. The sequence goes on from WLCQ01000216.1 coordinate 1,686, forward strand.
TGCGACCAACATCGCCGAGCACCTTGGCCGGAGCATCTGCTGGGCCGGGATTCACTGGAATGGTGGAGACCCGCAGATCGGCACCGGTGCAGAAATGGCGCTCACCGGCGGCGGTGATGATGACCACCCTGACGTTGAGGTCATTGCTGGCCCCTTCGAGCAGTTCGATGGTGCGATTGCGCTGGTCAGGGGTGATGGCGTTGGCGGCATCGGGCCGGTTGAGGGTGAGCCGGGCCACGCCCTTGTCATCGATGGTCCAGAGAATGTCTTCTTCGACGGTCATGGCAATGGTTCTAGCAGTTGCCGTCGCCGGTGTGGTTCTCCTCGAGCATCAGTTCTGGTGGTGGGTTCTCACTACGATCAACCGATGGACCGCACCAAGCTCAGCGCACTGTTCGATCTCACCGGCCGCACCGCCATCGTCACCGGCGGCACCCGCGGTATCGGTCGGGCCATCGCCGAAGGGTTCGTATGTGCCGGCGCCAATGTGGTGGTGGCCAGTCGCAAAGCAGAGGCCTGCGCTGAGACCGAGGCGCATCTGCGCAGTCTTGGTGGCGGCGATGCCCTCGGCGTGCCCACGCATATGGGAGACATCGAAGCGCTCGAGGCACTCGTCGCCGCCACTGTCGAACGCTTCGGCGGCGTCGACATCGTGGTCAACAACGCCGCCACCGGCCTCACCATGCCCATCGGGCAGTTCACGCCCGAGGCATGGGACAAACAGTTCGAGGTGAATCTGCGCGGTCCGATCTTCCTCATCCAAGCTGCACTGCCGTATCTCGAGCGAAGTGAGCATGCCTCCGTCATCAACGTGATCTCCGCCGGGGCGTTCCTCGCCTCGTCCAACGTGGCCATGTATGCCTCGGCCAAAGCCGCGCTCATGTCATTCACGCGTTCGATGGGCGCCGGTCTCGCCCCGAAGGGCATTCGTGTCAACGCGCTGGCCCCCGGCACCGTCGACACCGACATGGTGCGGGCCAACTCTCCTGAGGCCCAGGCAGCCATGGCGGCAGCGTCACCCATGAAGCGGGCAGCTCATCCCGACGAGATGGTGGGTCCGGCGCTGCTGCTGGCCTCCGATGCCGGCAGTTTCATGACCGGCCAATGCATCCTCGCCGACGGTGGCATGGTCCCGCACTGAAGCGGTGGGCGGCGCGTTCTAGGATCTCAGCCATGCCGCTCTATGAGTACCTCTGCCCCGAATGCGATCAGCGCTTCGAAGCCCGTCGTTCCATGGCTGAGGCTTCTGAGCCCATCGATTGTCCGCAGGGACACGTTGGTTCGCGTCGACTTCTCTCGATGTTCGCGTCAGTTGGTTCGGCCACCGCAACAGCACCGGCCATGCCCTCAGCGCCCAGCGGCGGACACGGCTGTGGCGGCGGGATGTGCGGCTGTTAGAGCAGCGACTCTTCGTGTTTCGTCCGTGCGTGCGGCTGCTGTCTCAGCTCGGCCACACGCTTCGTTCGTAGACCCAATCGCCCTCGCCCATCCAGAGTCGATGGCGCGCCCCGGGCACTGAGGCGTCACCGGTGGCGTAACCGGCATCCTCGTCGTACAT
>WLCQ01000217.1 GCA_009705225.1 Actinomycetota bacterium
CCGTGAAGCCGAGATCCCGCTGGCCACCGACTGGCACTTCATCGCCGCCGATCTGCGCGATGGCGAGGCCGCATGGGCTGCCGTGGACGCCGCCGTCGAACGAACCGGCCGCCTCGACATCGTCGTCAACAACGCCGGTGGTTCGCCACCCGCTGATTCCGCGGAGGCCAGCCCCAAATTCACCCAGCGGATCGTCGAACTCAATCTCCTCGCCCCGTACTACGTGGCCCAGCGGGCCCACCACCACATGGCGACACAGACCGGCGGCGGCTCCATCATCAACATCGGAAGCGTCGTCTCCAACCGACCCTCCCCCACCACAGCGGCCTACGGAGCAGCGAAGGCCGGGCTCAAACAACTCACAACGACCCTCGCCATGGAATGGGCGCCGACGGTACGGGTGAACACGATCACGGTCGGACTCATCCTCACCGAACAAGCTGCGTTGTTCTACGGCGAGGGCGACACCCGTCGTCGCATCGAGGACGGAATCCCTATGGGACGGTTCGCCATGCCCTCCGACGTCGGCGACATCGCCGTCTGGTTGGCCAGCGATCTTGCTTCCTATGTCACCGGTGCGGAGATCGCAGCCCACGGCGGCGGTGAGCGGCCGCCGTTCCTCGGCGTCGAATGAGCGCTACCAGCGCCTCAGACTCTCGATCGGCCGCCACCGAACGGGTGCGCCACTGGCTCGAGAACTCGTTCGGTGGCACGGTACTGCGCATCCATCGGCAGCCCCGCTGGCGACCTGTGTGGTTCGCCGGCGTCGAGCGCGACGGCATCACGCACGAACTCGTGATTCGCGGCGATCGCACTGATATGCCGCTCATCTTTCCGTTGCGTCATGAGATGACACTGCAGTCGATGCTGCATGAGCACGGCGTTCCCACTCCCGCGGTGCACGGCTGGATCGATCAACCAATGGCGTACGTGATGGATCACGTCGCAGGGCAGCAGGACTTCACGGGGTGCTCCGAGAGCCAGCGCGATTCCGCGGTTGACGACTATCTGCAGATCCTCGCCCGGATACACGCGCTCGATGTTGAAGAGTTTGCCGCGGCGGGCATCATGCGAGCTTCAGCACCCGAACTCTCTGGTGGGTTCGGGCTCAGCCGGTACGAGCAGGTCTATCGCAGCACCAAGAACGGTCCCGATCCGTTCATGGAGTTCTGCCTCGGCTGGCTGCGGCGCAATCCGCCGAAATCCCTCGGGCGTGAATCAGTGATCTGCTGGGACTCGGGGCAGTTCCATCAGGCCGAAGGCAAAATCGTTGCGGTACTCGACCTCGAGATCGGACACATCGGCGACCCCATGATGGATCTGGCGGCCTGGCGTATGCGCGACACCATCGTCGGGTATGGCGAGTTCCCGAAGCTCTATGCGCGCTATGAGGAACTCACCGGCACCGAGGTCGACCTCGACGCGCTGATGCGGCACCACTTCATGTTCACGCTCACCAACCAACTCGCGCTGGGCCAGGCCGTGCGTCGCCCGACCGCCGACACCGATCTCATGACCAACATGCAGTGGTGCTTCGAGACCAACCTGTTCGCCACCGAAGCACTCGCCGAACTTCTCGACATCGAGTTGCCCACGATCAGCAATCCGCCCAGCGAAACCGGCCGGGCGTCCACTGCCGTCGAGCATCTCGCCGAAGCTCTGCGATCGCTTTCTGTGGGCGACGGTGCCGTAGACGACGAGTTCCTGCGCTATCGACTCCGAGCGCTGTTCCGCGAGGCGCGCCATGCCGCTCGTGCCATCGAGGTTGGCAACTCCGTGAGCGCCGATGATCTCGAGGATCTGCATCGCCTACTCGGGCACCGACCGGCCGACTGGACCACCGGCGAGGCCGAGCTCGAAACCTTCGTGCTCGCCGATGCCGACACCGGAGCCCATGACGAAACGCTGGTGCGGCTCTTCCACGCCCGCAATCTGCGGGCCCATCAGCTGCTCGGTCCTCCGGGCTCGGCAATGGCCACCCACCTGCCGATCCAGACGTTTCGTTGAGGAAGGCCGCTACGTAACGACCGCCGAGTTGTAGTGGCTGAATCAGGCTCGTTGGCTCGAGACTGAGACGACCTCACCGGTCATGTACGAGCTGTAGTCCGAGGCGAGGAAGACCATCACATTGGCGATCTCCCATGGCTCGGCGGCGCGGCCGAAGGCCTCACGTTTCTCGAGCTCCGCAAGCAGATCGTCGCTGGTGACCTTGGCGAGGAACGGATGCATGGCGAGGCTCGGGGCCACCGCGTTGACGCGCACATTGTGCTCGGCGCCCTCGATGGCGGCACACCGGGTGAGCGCCATGACTCCTGCTTTGGCCGCGGCGTAATGGGCCTGGCCCTCTTGGGCCCGCCAGCCGAGAACCGAAGCGTTGTTGACGATCACACCACCGCCGTTGGCATAGAGGTACTGCAGCTCGGCCCGCATGCAACGGAATGTGCCGTTGAGCGTGACATCGAGCACCAGATTCCACTGATCATCGGTCATGTCGACGATCGGGACCTCGCCGCCGAGACCGGCGTTGTTGATGATGATGTCGAGGCCGCCCAGCGCTTCGGCCGCGCCCGAAATGAGGGCCTGCACATCGGCCTCAACAGTGACATCACAAGGGATTCCCACCACACCAAGTTCGGCGGCCGACTCGGCACACCGACGCTCATGCTTATCGGAGATGACTACCGTGGCCCCCTCCTCGACGCAGCGCTTGGCCACAGAGAACCCGATCCCGGTTCCGGCGGCGGCAGTGACGAGCACCTTCTTACCGGCGAGTAGGCCATGGCCTTCGACGTAGACGGGTGAGGTCGTGGTGGATGCGTTGCTCATTTGGGCACTGGCTCCTTGGGCAGACCCAGCACGCGTTCACCCAGCACATTGCGCTGGATCTCGTTGCTGCCGCCGTAGATGGTCTCGGATCGGGTGAACAGGAACATCTTCTGGTCGAGGGTGAGTTCGTATGGGAACCCTTCGGCGATCTGACTGTCGAGGCCGCCGATGTCCATGGCGAGCTCACCGAGATCACGATGCCAGGTGCCCCAGAAGAGCTTCGAGATCGATGCTTCAGGACCGGGCACGCCCGAGCCCATCGAGCGCAGAGCATTCCACTGCATCAATCTGAGGCCGATGTAGGCACTGGCCAGGCGTTGGCGCATCCGCGGATCGGCGTTGACGCCCCGGTTCCGCGCCTCCGCTATCAGATTGTTGAGTTCACGCTCGAAACCGACCTGCTGGGCCA
>WLCQ01000218.1 GCA_009705225.1 Actinomycetota bacterium
CTGCCCACCAATGCCAGCGGCAAGGTCATCAAGGTCGAACTTCGCGAACGTGCTCGGGCCGAACTTGCCGCCGGCTGATCACTGACCCGCATCGCATGCCCCTTCCTGACGCGCCCATCGCCGGTTCGTTCCGCGGTGTCGTCGAACTGTTCGACGCCGTGGTCGAACGCGCTGGCGAGGTCGAGGCCTTCGTGCACGATGGCCATCGAATCACCTTCGAGCAGTGGGGGAGAGCCGCCGATGGTGTCGCCACTCGCCTGGCGGCCATGGGCGTGCGCCCGGGTGATGTCGTCGGCGTCTCGTTGCCGTCCTCGATCGATTACGCCATCGCGTATCAGGCCATCTTGCGCCTCGGAGCCATCACCAGCGGAATGAATCCTCGTCTGGGTGCGGCTGAGACGACCCACATCATCGAACGTAGCGATCCGAAGGTCATCGTCACCGATGCTGATGCGGCTCTGATGGGTTCGGTTCCGTTGTTCCGCTCGGCCGAACTGCGTGAAGCAATGAATGACGAACCGTTCACCGCCCGCCCCTCGGTCATCGACACTGATCCGATGGCCATCGTCTGGACGAGCGGCACGACCGGCAAGCCCAAGGGCGCCGTATTCGACCACGCCTGCCTGCGGGCCATGGCGGCTGCTGCCGGACCGCTCTCACAGGTCGGCGATCGCCGCCTCTCGCCGCTGCCGTTCGCGCACGTTGGCTACATGACTCGTGTGTGGGACGAACTCATGCATGTCATCACCACCATCGTGTGCCCCACGCCGTGGAGTGCTGGCGGAGCGCTCGAATTGATCGGCACCGAACGGGTCACGGTCGGGCAAGGAGTTCCCGCTCAGTGGCAGATGATGTTGGCGCATCCTGATCTCGCCACCACCGATGTCTCGAGTCTCCGAATCGTCAGCACGGGTGCAGCTCGGGTGCCGCCCGAGATGGTCGACGCGATGCGCGATTCGTTCGCCTGTCCGGTTGTTGTGCGGTACACGAGCACCGAGGCCTGTGTTTCCACCGGCACCTCTCTTGACGACCCCGACGAGGTCATCTGCAACACCGTCGGTACCCCCGGCGGCGGAGTCGAATTGCAACTACGACTCGACGAAGGACTTGGTCGTGTCGTCGATCGCACTCATGACGGCAACACCGAGGTGGGCACCGTGTGCCTGCGCAGTCGGGCGATCATGCGCGGCTATTGGCGTGAGCCCGAACTCACCGCTGCCGCGATCGACGCCGACGGTTGGCTCCTCACCGGAGATCTCGGATTCCTCGATTCCCGCGGCGATCTCCATCTCGCCGGTCGCAGCACCGAGATGTACATACGCGGTGGCTACAACGTGTATCCCATCGAGGTCGAGAATTGTCTGGGTCAGCATCCTGCGGTCGAGCGCGTTGCGGTGCTCGGCGCAGAGGCCCCGGTACTGGGCGAGATCGGTGTGGCGTTCGTTGTTCCGGTTGACCCGACTTCCGCGCCGACCCTCGAGCAGCTCCGTGCCTGGTGCATCGATTCGATGGCCTCGTACAAGGCGCCCGATGCCCTTGTGCTCATCGACGAACTTCCCCTCACCGCAATGTCCAAGATCGACAAACGATCACTTGCCCCCGCAGCCGCTGCTGCGGAGAAGGATTGGGAACGCTGATGGCCCGCCTCACCCCGTGTCTCTGGTTCGACGGTCGTGCCGGCGAAGCCGCCGCGTTCTACACCGAACTGTTCCCGGACTCATCGATCGAGCAGATCGTGAGCGGACAGCCCGGTGGCGACACATGGCCGAACGGTCAGGACAACGTCTTCATGGCGCACATCACCGTGGCCGGACAGCCCATGCAGCTTCTCAACGGTGGACCCGAGTTCTCCTTCACCGAAGCGGTCTCATTCGTTTATCCGTGTCATGGTCAGGCCGAACTTGACCACTTCTGGGATGCACTTGTCGCTGATGGCGGCGAGGAGAGCCGGTGCGGCTGGCTGCGTGATCGATTCGGCCTCTCCTGGCAGATCATCCCGGACAACATGGGTGAACTCCTCGTCAACCAGGGCGCCATCGAAGCGATGTACACGATGAACCGGATCGACATCGGCGCACTGACTGCCGCTCGCGACGCGCACGCGGGGGACTGAGAACATGGCACGACAACCACTTGAGGATTTTCTCGCCACCAAGGACCAGTCGATCCACGCGCTCATCGTGACTCTCGATAAGGCGATCCTCAAGGGCGCGCCGGACGTCGACACGGCCATCAAGTGGAAGCAGTACATGTACTCCTTCGACTCGAAGTGGATGTCGCCCATCTGCTGCATCGACACCACGAAGAAGGGCATCGCCCTTCGTTTCATGTCGGCTGATCTGATGGCCGATCCCTTGGAGGTATTCCGGTTCGGGGCATCCGGCATGGGAACATGGGACATCCCGTTCGATTCGAAGATCAAGGCTGCAGACATCACGCGATACGTGAAAGACGCAGTGGCAGTGCATAAGACGAAGTCGTAAACCCCCCCCTCAAACAGGAGCACACACATGGGAATCTGTGACGGAAGAGTCGTGATCATCACCGGAGCGGGCCGAGGCCTCGGCGCGGCACATGCCCGGGCATTCGCGGCTGAGGGCGCCAAGGTCGTCGTGAACGACGTCGGCGCGTCGCTCACCGGCGAGGGTAACGACATCAGTCCCGCCCAGGAGGTCGTGAATGACATCATCGCGGCCGGTGGCGAAGCCATCACCAACTCCGATGACATCAGCGACTGGGACGGCGCCGGCAACCTGGTGCGTGCCGCCATCGACACCTTCGGTGGTCTCGACACTGTCGTCACCAATGCCGGCATCGTGCGCGACCGCATGTTCGTCAACATGACTGTCGACGACTGGGACGCGGTCATGCGCGTGCATCTGCGCGGCACCTTCTGTCCGGTGAAGCATGCCGTCGAATACTGGCGGGCCGAATCCAAGGCCGGCAATCAGCGCGAAGCGCGCATCGTCACCACCTCATCGGGTGCCGGTCTCATGGGCAGCCTCGCCCAGACCAATTACTCCGCGGCCAAAGCGGGTATCGCCACCTTCACCATCAACATCGCCGCCGAGCTCGGGCGCATCGGCGTGACCGCCAACTCCATCGCTCCCTCGGCTCGTAGTCGTATGACCGAAGATGCCTTCCCTGA
>WLCQ01000219.1 GCA_009705225.1 Actinomycetota bacterium
CGATGCATCGGCGGTGCTGGCCCGACAGGTCGCCGCTCTCACGGCGTCGCTGCGGACCCTCGGGCTGCACAAGCCCCCTGGTGTTTCCGAGACCATCGACTGGCTGCGGGCCATGGCGGTTCTCGACCAGATCGAACTCGACCCCGATGCAGTCTCCGCGAGTCTCGGCGCGGTCGTGAAGTACCGCGAAGATGCCGAGCGGGTGCGAAACGCCGGTCTGGCCGAGCTGGTCGCCGAGGCCCGTGCTCGCTGAGCCCATGTCTGGTCAACAGGTGTCGGGCGAACCAGGACCTGATGGGTCAGGAGCCGGAGCCATCGCGGGCGAGGAGGCTTCGATACCCGGTCTGCTCAGCCAGCTTCGTGGCGCGGGCCTCTCCGTTCCCGTTGGAGCTTCCGTGCTGTTCGCCGAAGCCCTCGGCCATCTCGATTCAGGTGTTGATTCCATCTACTGGGCTGGCCGCTCCACGCTCGTGTGCAGCCCAGCGGAGATTGAGCTGTTCGATGCGGTATTTCGCTCGTGGTGGCTGGGTGACGCAGCCGACGCGCTGTCGTTCGTGCGGGTCCAACAACGTTCCCTCGATGTCGACAGCGCTGACGACGAACACGGCGAGGACGATGACCCGGAGGACCCCACCGATGCTGGCGAATCGAGTGCCGACGATGGAGCCGATGATGAACCGACGCGTTCGTTGCGTTTCACTGCCGCCGAGTCGTTACGGGCACGAGACTTCGCCACGCTCGACTCCACAGAGCTCGCACAGATCGCGGCGTTGATCTCGCAACTGAAACTTGGGGGCTCGATGCGACGGTCCCGACGGCAACGCCCCGGTCGTCACGGCGGTCGCCCCGATCTCCGACGCACGGTTCGGGCGTCGATGCGCACTGCCGGCGAGCCTCTCCGGTTGCACACCACAACAACCACGCGACGGCCGCGCCGCATTGTGCTGCTCGCCGATATCAGTGGGTCAATGGAGCTCTACAGCAGGGTGCTTCTGCAGTTCGCCCATGTGGCGGTCACGTCAGGATCACCCGTCGAAGCGTTCACCATCGGTACCCGCCTCACCCGGATCACCCGTGAACTCACGATCCACGACGCTGATCGTGCATTGGATCGCGCCGCATCTGCAGTTCCTGACTGGTCCGGGGGCACACGACTCGGCCTTGGGCTGCGCCGGTTCAATGACGAGTGGGGTGTGCGAGGCATGGCCCGCGGGGCGATCATCGTGATCCTCTCCGATGGTTGGGATCGCGGCGAACCGGCGGAATTGGCTGCTGAGATGCAACGGCTGCGTCTTGTCGCCCATCGAATCGTCTGGGTGAACCCGCTCAAGGCCTCGGCCGGTTATGAGCCGATCACAAGGGGCATGGCTGCGGCGTTACCCTTCATTGATGACTTCATCGAGGGGCACAGTCTTGATTCACTCGATGCGCTCGCGACTCTCGTCGCAGGGGAGTTGACCCGATGAAGGAGATACTCAACGATCTCGATCGTTGGCGCGCTGCAGGTCGGCGCGTGGTTGTCGCCCGGGTCGTCGATATCGAAGGCTCAGGGCCCCGCCTGCCTGGAGCGTCGATGGCAGTTTCCGAAGATGGCGAGGTCGCCGGATCGGTCTCGGGTGGATGTGTCGAGGGCGCAGTCGTTGCTGAGGCACTCGACCTCCTCGCATCGGGCGAACGGCGACTGGTCACCTTCGGCTACAGCGACGACGATGCATTCGCCGTCGGCCTCACCTGCGGTGGAACGGTGCACCTGTTCCTCGAACCGCTGAGTCAGCCCGATGATGAGCCCGGAACCGCTCTGTTCGACCAATGGCGTTCCGCGGTACTTGATCAACGCCCGGTCGCTATCGCCACTGTCATCACGTCTGTGGTCGATGGTCCGGCCGTCGGCGCCAAGGTTCTCGTCGGTGAAGGATTCGAACCAATTGGATCCCTCGGCACCGCGGATCTCGATCGGGTGGTGATCCGCGACACCATCGGCGAGCTCGCCGGTGGTCGCACCGGGGTTCGTCATTATGGGTCCCATGGCGAGGCCCGCGAGGAGACAGTGTCGGTCTTCGTGGAGAGCTTCGCCCCACCTCCCAACATGCTCATCTTCGGTGCGGTGGATTTCACCGGTGCGCTGGTCCGGGTGGCCAAGGTGCTCGGCTATCGGGTCACGGTCTGCGATGCCCGCGAAGTGTTCGCCACCCATCGTCGATTCCCACTCGCCGATGAGATCGAGGTCGACTGGCCCCATCGTCTCCTCGAACGCATTGGCGACCGACTCGGCCAACGCGACGCCATCTGTGTGCTCACCCACGATCACAAGTTCGACATTCCGGCGATCATTGCCGCTCTGGCCACTGATGTCGGCTATCTCGGGGCCATGGGTAGTCGCCGCACCAACGCTGAGCGGCTCCTTCGGTTGGCGGAAGCGGGCGCCGATATGGACGCCGTGGCCTCGCGGCTCCACGCGCCGATCGGTCTCGATCTGGGCGGCCGTACCCCGGAGGAGACCGCGATCTCGATCTGCGCCGAAATCATCGCAGCACGTACCGGACGACCGGCGGCATCGCTGTCGGGCACCGATGGCCCGATCCATTGAGCTTCAGCGCCGAGTCAGCGGTTGACCAACCATTGGTCAGGCCCTGACCAGGCCCTGATCAGGAGTTGTTTAGCTGAGGCCTGATTCCTCGAGCGCTCGGCGCACCAGCACACGGGCGAGATGCTCGCGGTACTCAACGGTGGCGTTGTTGTCGCTCTGGGGCTCGGTGCCTTCATTGGCCCGCTCGGCGGCCTGGGCAGCAGTGGCCCCGGAGTGCAAGGCGTCGACCACGCCAGCGGCGTACAGAGGGGTTGAACCCATGTTGACCAGACCAACACCGGAGTGACCATCGGCCCGAACTGCAGCGACACCGACGATGGCCCAGTCCTGGGCGCGGCGGTTGAACTTCTGGAACGACCAGCCGAGGGTGTCGAGCTTCGGGATGCGGATTTCAGTGAGCAGTTCGTCGGGCTCGAGGGCTGATTCGAGGAAGCCGGTATAGAACTCGCCGATCGGGATCTCACGCTGGCCATTGGGGCCCTCGACGACAAGCGTTCCACCGAGGGCGAGGACCACCGCAGGAAGATCCGAGGCGGGGTCGGCGTGC